>JALYGX010000236.1 GCA_030776905.1 Cyanobacteriota bacterium
CTCGATGTCAGCCTCAATCTGTACAGCCAATGTCTTCCTCTCCGATAGATCGACGATTTGCTCATCTGCGGTCTGAAGTTCCGGGGACAACTCAGGAGGACTCTAAACAGCAGGGAAGCTGCCTGACAGCAGGGAGCAACCAGCTCGAACTGTTGATGATCACAGCAAAAGGCAAACCGATTCGCTTGCGTGTCGATGGAGTTAATCGCACCAACATCCTAGCCGTAACTAAGGCATTTCAGCAAGCACTGACCAATCCTAGAAATATTAGTACCACCAACTATCTTCAATCAGCGCAGCAGCTTTACCGATGGATAATAGCGCCCTTAAAAGCTGACTTACAAGCACGCAACATCCAGAGTTTGATGTTTGTTATGGATTCAGGTCTGCGTTCTCTACCCATAGCTGCCCTCCACGATGGGGAACGATTTCTCGTCGAGCAGTATAGTCTCAGCTTAGTACCCAGTCTGAGCTTGACTGGTTCTCGTTATAAAGATGTTAGACCCCTCCAGATTCTGGCTATGGGAGCGTCGGAATTTACCGAGCAAGCTCCTTTACCTGGGGTACAGGTAGAGCTAGCAACAATTGTTGAGCAACTGTGGAAAGGCAAGTCCTTCCTCAACAACAGCTTCACAATAGAGAATTTAAAGGCTCAACGACGGCAGCATGAATTTGGCATTGTCCACCTAGCAACCCATGCCGAATTCAAGCCAGGGACTCCGAATAATTCATACATTCAGCTTTGGGATCGCAAAGTGCGGCTCAACGAACTGGAAGAATTACAATTGTCTGACCCACCAATAGAGTTGTTGGTTTTAAGCGCTTGCCGAACAGCTCTTGGCAATAAAGAAGCCGAATTGGGTTTTGCCGGGTCAGCATTGCAAGCGGGGGTAAACTCAACTCTGGCAACGCTATGGTACGTTAGCGATCGCGGTGCTTTAGGACTGACCACGGAGTTTTATCGTCAGTTGAGTCGAGTGTCGATCAAAAGTGAGGCATTGCGACAGGCACAGTTGGCAATGATTCAAGGCAAGGTTCGCATACAGAATAATCAGTTGTACAACTCTGGCAAGAGCGTTTCCTTACCGCCTAGATTGTCAAGATCGAACTCCGTAAATCTGTCTCATCCCTACTACTGGGCAGCTTTCACTTTGGTTGGCGAGCCTTGGTGATATCCTGCATTTGTCTTTTGTCCTTTGTTGGATAGTGATGAGCAATCACCAATAACTAACGACCCGTTTCATGCTGTTCGTAAGCCCCCACAATTCTTTGGACGAGGGGATTGCGGACGACATCCTTTGTTGTGAGTTCAGAGAAACCTATACCTTCAACGGGTCGCAGGATTTTCTGAGCGACTGCTAGTCCAGACTGTTGATAGGCTGGTAAATCGGTCTGAGTGAGGTCGCCTGTGACCACCATGCGGGAGCGGAAGCCTAGGCGAGTCAAAACCATCTTCATCTGCGCTGGCGTTGTGTTCTGAGCCTCATCAACAATCACGAAGGCATTACTCAGGGTACGACCCCGCATATAAGCTAAGGGAGCGACTTCAATCACGCCTCGCTCCATCAAATTGGGAATTTTCTCGGCATCAATTATTTCATATAGAGCGTCGTAGAGGGGACGCAAATATGGATCGATTTTCTGTTGCAAGTCCCCAGGTAGAAAGCCTAGCTTTTCACCCGCTTCCACGGCGGGTCGCGTGAGAATTAATCGTTCATACTCATTAGCTAGCAAGGCTTGAGCGGCTAGAATAACCGCTAGGAAGGTTTTGCCAGTGCCTGCGGGACCGATACAGAAGGTAAGGTCGTGGGTGAGTACAGTTTTGATATACTGCCGTTGCCGCAAGGTTTTAGCGCGGATGGTTTCGCCTCGACGGGTACGGGCGAGAACATCTTTCTGTAAATCCTGTAGCTCATCTTCTTGGTGAGTATCTAAAGCATGAATGGCGGTTACGATATCTACTCCCGTAACAGTCTTGCCTTCCTGCCAGAAAGTTTTTAGCGATCGCACTAAGGATGAGGCACGTTCAACTTGTTTTTGGGTTCCAGAAATTACCAGTTCTTGTCCCCGCAACACTAGGTTCGCACCCGTTTGCCGCGACAAGGTTCTCAGGTTTTCTTCTCGGTCACCTGCTAGGGCGATCGCACTTTCATTACTCGGTAGCTGTATTGTCTTGGATGCTTCAGTCATGGGTTATTTGTCAATTGTCAGTTGCCAGTTGTCAGTTGTTCGCTTGAAAATTGCTACTGACCGCTGACTACTGACATACCCTAGCCTAGCGTTATTCAGAGCGGAATTTAGGAGCGGGTTTAGGTGTCGATGACGGGCGAGGAGAGCTTCTTCTTGCGCCAGATCTACCACCAGTACTCTCTCGACTGGATGTACTACCTTGGTTTTCGTATATATCCAGGTGAGCCGATTCACCCGCTGCCTGAGCAACCGCTTGAATTACCGCCCGAATCGCCTGAATATTCCGACCACCTCGACCGAACACTCGCCCCTTATCCGCTCCTTCAAAAGCCAGCCGAATCCAAACCCGTCCTTTAGAGGGTGACTTTTCGCAGTCGATGCTCAAGCGTTGTGGTGACTCTAAAAACGGTTCTACCAAAAATCGCACGAGACCGACATAATCTGGACTAGCAGCTTGAAGGGAGGATGAGAGTCTTTCAGGCACGGACTTGTTCCAGGACGTTAGCTTTACGAAGAATACTGCGCACTGTTTCAGTGGGTTGAGCGCCTTCTTGAAGCCGCTTCACAATGGCTGGGACATTCAGCTGCGTTTCATCAGTTCTGGGATTATAAAAGCCCAGTTCTTCCAAAGGACGCCCATCGCGACGGGCGTTACTTTGAATAGCGACAATCCGATAACTTACTTCACGCTTTTTGCCGTATCGTTTTAATCTCAGTTTGACCATATTTAGGAATAATTCACCTGTTCGATCTTAAGCTATTGTCTGGGGATAGTGTCATTGGTCATTGGTTATTAGTCATTAGTCATTAGTGAAGCCTTAGCAGACAAAGGATAAATGGCGAATGACAAATCATTAAAGTTGACCAAAACCCTTCTTCTTTTTCTCCTTTTTCTTTTTCTTGGGAGCACCACCGCCACCAGGGTAGCCGCGCCAACCGGGTTGGGAAGGAGTATTGCCGCCCATGCCGCCAAACATACCGCCCATACCACCCATGCCTGCCATTCCAGGCATCTGACCTTGTCCCATCTGCTGCATGAGCGATCGCATTTTTGTAAATTCACTCACCAGATTCCGTACATCCCTCTCAGCATACCCAGAACCACGGGCAATCCTCTGACGGCGACTGGGGGAATTCGCTAACAAATCCGGGTTGCGTCGCTCCTCAGTTGTCATCGAGTTAATCATGGCTTCCGATTGCTTCAGCTTGGCTTCCCCTTGTTGCAGTTGGTCAGAACTCAGCTTGCCCATCCCTGGAATCAGCTTCATGAGTCCACCTAGGGAACCCATATTCTTTAATAGCCGCATCTGCTTCAAGAAATCGCTGAAGTCAAACTTTGCCGTCAGCATTTTCTCCTGCATCTTCTCGGCGTCAGCTAGGTCAATCTCCTCCTGAGCTGTTTCCACTAGGGTGAGGATATCTCCCATGCCGAGAATCCGCGATGCCATCCGGTCTGGATAAAATGGTTGCAGCGCCTCCACCTTTTCCCCAACGCCGACAAATTTAATCGGCTGACCAGATATCCGCCGTACCGAGAGCGCGGCACCACCACGACTATCACCATCAAGCTTAGTGAGAATGGCTCCAGTAATGCCGATTTGTTCGTGGAAGGTGCGAGTTAGATTTGCCGCTTCCTGACCCGTCATCGAGTCTACTACCAGGAGTATTTCGTGGGGTTTGACGGTGTTCTTGATGCGGGCAAGTTCCCCCATCATGTCCTGGTCGATTTGCAGTCGTCCCGCCGTGTCGATAATTACTGTATCAACACCCGTTTCCTTTGCTCGTGCAACGCCCTGACGCGCAATCTCTACAGGGTTAGCATCTTTACCCAGCTCAAACACTGGAACATCAATTTGTTGACCCAACGTGATCAATTGGTCGATAGCTGCCGGACGGTAAACGTCTGTAGCAACTAAAAGGCAGCTACGGTCTTGCTTGCGCAGATGTAAAGCGAGCTTGGCGCTAGCCGTGGTTTTACCCGTACCTTGTAATCCCGCCATCAGCACAATCGTTGGTGCCGTGTCCACGTGGGCTAGGGGGACATTGGTTTCCCCCATCACGTTTACCAGTTCGTCGTAGACGATTTTGATAAACTGCTGGTCGGGTCGGACGCCAGAGATCACCTCCGCTCCCTGTGCCTTGGCTTCCACCTCGGCAACAAAATCTTTGACGACTTGGAGGTTAACATCTGCCGACAACAGGGCACGACGTACCTCTTTTAGGGCATCTTGAATATTGGACTGAGAAATTTTGTCCTGGCCCCGTAATTTCTTCCAAGCGTCTTCTAAGCGTTCGGCTAGGGCATCAAACATATGTCAATTTTTAAATGGTTCTCTTTAATTAAGGGTAATCTTGTTGGCAACCTTTTGACAGCACTTATGCGATCGCGAACCCCTAAGGGTCTCTACTTGTGCCGTCTTTGAATATTGCTCAAGTAATCAAGATTTGGGTGAGGGCTGTTCATGGTTCATTGTAGTAGCCCATGAACCATGAACATAGAGAAACGAAGTACATTGTTTCCTGCGTGATTGACGAGGAAACCCTGTGTATTTCAGCCTAGAGGCACTACCCCTGGGAATAAGCTTCCATCGGTAGACAAGAGCAAACTAAATTGCGATCGCCAAAGGCATTATCAATTCTCCCTACCACAGGCCAAAACTTGTGTTCGCGAGTCCAGGGTGCAGGGTAAGCCGCTTGTTCGCGAGAATAGGGATGCTTCCATTCCGACACCATCAAAGCTTCTGCCGTATGGGGAGCATTCTTCAAAACATTATCGTGAGGGTCTACCTTACCCTCGGCAATCTCCTCAATTTCTTGGCGAATCGCAATCATGGCATCACAAAAGCGATCGAGTTCTTCTTTCGATTCACTTTCTGTTGGTTCTACCATCATTGTGCCCGCTACAGGCCAAGATACGGTAGGGGCATGGAAGCCGTAGTCCATCAGACGCTTGGCAATATCATCGACTTCGATTCCGGCGGTTTTCTTAAGCGATGGCGAAGCGCCTCGCAAGCTACGCAAATCTAAAATACACTCATGCGCCACTAAACCCGCTTTCCCTTTATAGAGAACAGGATAATAAGACTCTAAGCGACGGGCGATGTAATTAGCGTTGAGAATCGCAACTTTAGTCGCCTCCGTCAAACCCATGCCACCCATCATCGCAATGTACATCCAGGAAATCGGCAAGATACTTGCACTTCCCCAAGCTGCGGCAGAAACCGCTCCAATAGCTTGCTCATCGCCAATTTGAACAACAGAATGTCCTGGCAAAAACGATACCAGATGTTGTCCCACCCCAATCGGTCCCATCCCAGGACCACCGCCACCGTGAGGAATACAGAACGTCTTGTGCAAATTCAAGTGACAAACATCTGCCCCAAAATCTCCAGGACGACATAAACCAACTTGGGCATTCATATTCGCCCCATCCATGTAAACCTGTCCTCCATTGGCATGGACAACATCGCAAATTTCCTGAATC
>JALYGX010000237.1 GCA_030776905.1 Cyanobacteriota bacterium
GTAATGTTCTGCACAGTAGGGGGGAGGGTTGTCGGCTGGCGGATGTCACCAATGGCAATCTCCACCCGGTTATCGAACATTTTCTGGGCTTTTTCAGGACTACGGGTCAAAACGCGGACTTGGTAGCCCTTTTCTAATAGCGTTGCCACCGTCAACTGCCCAACCCCTCCTGTTGCCCCTGTGACCAGCACCCGCTGATTCGCTCTCGCTTCTTGTGCAGTCATGAAACCTCCTCATCTGTAGGTTTGAGCCTCACAAAGCAGCGTACACCAAAGCGATGGCGCTTTCAAAAACTTTGATAAATTAGGGCGTGAAGCTATGCTTCACGCAAGAAATTGTCACCCCCTCAGCAGTTGAAGACAAGGGCTGTGAATCAGCTACTATCTCCAAACCGATAGCCTTTGCCATAAACCGTATGAATTAATGGTGTTTCCGCCTTCGCCTCAATTTTGCGCCGCAACAAACGCACCAAAGCCGCTAGTACGTTACTACTTGGTTGTTCGTCTTCTGCCCACAAATGTTGATAAATTTGCCCATGCGTCAACAGTTGACCCGCGTGGCGCATGAAATATTCCAGTAGCTGACTTTCTTTTTCCGATAACTCAATCAATCGTTCGCCGCGATACGCTAGCTGATTCTCCGAATCAAGTTCTAGTTCTGCAACTCGTAATCGTTGGCTGGTACTGGTATCTGTAGCTGCCGAACGCCTGAGCAAGGCACGGACTCTAGCTAGCAACTCCCGCAGTTCAAAGGGTTTTACCAGATAGTCATCAGCACCCGCATCTAATCCCCGTACTCGGTCATCTAGGGTATCTTTGGCGGTGAGGAAGAGTACGGGTGTTGTTCGTCCTTGCGATCGCAATTGTTGGCAAATTTCCAATCCCGACAGTTGCGGCAGCATCCAATCTAGAATTAGCAAATCGTAAATGCCTTGGGACGCCAACTTGCTCCCCGACGCGCCATCATAAGCCACATCAACACCATAACCCTCACGGCTTAGGACTCGACTTAGTGGGTCAGTTAGCTCAACTTCGTCATCAACTAAAAGGATTCGCATTATATTGGCTATCAGCTTCCAGCTATCAGCTTTTATTATCTGATGACTATTTCTTAGCTGCTAAAGCTGAAGACTAGGAATACTCTCAGTCTCATCAATGGCTGCTGCTACCCACTCCTGCATGGCGGGAAGTGTCCAAACCGCCTCTACATAAGCTTGTGAAACCGGATCTAATTTCACCTGATAAGTGACGAACCGCGACACCACGGGTGCAAACACGGCATCAGCAATGGTGAAATGACCAAATAGTAAGTTCCCGCCAGCCGCAAATTTTTCACGGCACTCGCGCCAGATAGTCGTGATGCGATCGATATCTGCTTGCACGACAGGGTTGATACCTAAGACACAAAGCTGCGCACGGCAGTCCATTGGCAGATTTTCTCGCAAGCTGGCGAAGCCAGAATGCATTTCTGCACTAACCGAGCGAGCCACTGCTCTTGCTACCCTATCCTCAGGCCATAAATTTGTCGCAAAGCACTCCGCAACATACTCGCAAATTGCTAAAGAGTCCCACACTGTCACGTCACCGTCGAGCAAAACAGGCACTCGTCCAGACGGAGAGTAACGCCGAATCTCCTGGTAGGTCATTGGTGCGTCCAAGGGAATGCGTATCTCAGCAAAATCTAATCCAGCCTGTTTCATCGCTAGCCAAGGACGCAGTGACCACGATGAATAATTTTTGTTGCCAATAACTAGAGTGAGCTGAGTCATAAGAAAGCGATCGCAAAAATGCGCGGCACGGAAAACACTTGTAGATCCCAAACTAATAAAATGCTACGCTTCCGGCATGACTACAGACTCAAAAGGTTCACACTCGATTACAATCGCGACCAAGTCCATACCCGTTCCTACCTGATGCCACTCTCCCCATTCCCAAAAAGCCGCTTGATTAGAGATGATGTTTAATTGCTTAGAGCAAATTTTTTTATGCTGACTGTTGCATTACCTAAAGGCGCACTTCTAGAAGATAGTATCAAGCTGCTGCGAGCAGTGGGATTAGACTTCAGTGCATTTCTTGACAAAGCCAACCGCCAACTTCAGATTCCAGACCCCACCTACACCGCTAAAGCATTGTTAGTGAGAGCGCAGGATGTCCCGGTTTATGTGGAATACGGTCAAGCCCAGTTAGGAATTGTCGGCTACGATGTCCTGCGGGAGAAAACCTCCCAAGTTGCTCACTTAGCTGACTTAGAGTTTGGTAAATGTCGGATGTCAGTGGCTGTACGCGCTTCAAGTCCTTATCGGCGTTCCTTAGAGCTGCCCCCTCATGGTCGTGTCGCCTCTAAGTTTGTTCACTGTGCTCGCGAGTACTTCAATAACTTAGATTTACCAGTCGAAATTATCCCACTCTACGGTTCTGTAGAACTCGGTCCCATCACCGGGATGTCAGAGGCAATTGTCGATTTAGTTTCAACGGGTCGGACTTTAAAAGAGAATGGCTTAATTGAAATTGACACGTTGTTTGAGAGTACAGCACGCCTAATCGCTCACCCTTTAAGTTATCGCCTCAACACCGATGGTCTCAACAACTGGGTAGAGCAGCTACAATCAACAACCTCTCTTGCCGCAATAGATTAATGGTTACTCTAGTAGGCGTGGTAGACCCTAGGGTAAAGCTCTAGGCTAAGGCTATAATCCCGTCTAGGTAGACTTTGTAGTTCTTACCTTGTAGCGCAAGAGGGTCTTGACCGTATGGAAAACAAACAAAAGCCAATTACTGTCGATCTTTGCTCAAAACATGACACCTCCGATGTGCGGGTTGCTTATGAAGTAGGAGAATTGACCGATTGGCGCGAACTCGATTTAGGGGCGCTTTACCTGGAACCGATGGAGTTGCGTTTAGCCAAAGTGAAGATCAACTTTCAAATCGGCACACCCTTGGATGTGAAGGTCAAGTTTTCCGAGGAGAGCGAGGGTTTTTTGAAGAATACGGAGATTAAAATCGCTGACTTGGAGAAACCCGTTGTTTTTCCTTTACGGAAGTTGCTCTCCTAGAACACTTATTCAGTAATGGAAAAAAGGTTGGCGTAATTTCTCTGAAATCGCTAAATGCAGAGGCAACTTGCTTGGGTTGGAGGCTTCTTGTACCATGCAGAGACATTTTTGGTATATAAGTTAATTGTCTCAGTAGATATGAAGCTCGCTACTATAGCAATAACAAGCGATCGCTCTCCTTGTAGATTGGTAAAGCCCTGAGCTAAGCTGCGACAAGATGGTAAAACTGTGAGGTTCGATCTCAATGGCAAATGAAGAACATCTCGCGCTACTCAGACAAGGTGTAGATGTTTGGAATGAGTGGCGGCAAAACCATAATAACTATGAAATCGTGGCAGACCTCACCGGGGCAAACCTCAGTGGGTTGAGCATTATTGGAGCAGACCTTGGCAGAGCCAACCTGATGGGAGCAAATCTCATTGGGGCAAACCTAACGGAGGCAAACCTCAGAATGGCGAATCTCAGTGAGGCAAACCTCGCGGGAGCCAACATCACTGGAGGAGACCTCAGGATGGCAAATCTCAGAATGGCAAACCTCAGTGAAACAAACCTCACGGAAGCTGACATTACTGGAGCCTACCTGAGTCTTGCCAATCTCAGGATGGCATACCTCAGTGGGGCAAACCTCAGCGAGACAAACCTGAAGATGACCTACCTGGGTGGGGCAATTCTCACGGACGCCAACCTGAAAATGGCAAACCTTAATGGGGCAAACCTAGAAGGAACTCAAGCCCTAAATGCCAACTTCAAGCAAGCCATATTTACTGGTAGCTGTCTGGAAAACTGGCAAATTAATAAGGCGACAAACCTTAATGATGTGATTTGCGACTATGTTTATCTGCGACATCATCAACAAGAGCGCTGTCCTAGTAATCGAAATTTTGCTACAGGAGAGTTTACTAAACTCTTCCAAAGGGCACTAGACACGGTTGATTCGCCATCAAGCCAGGATGAAGCTGAGATAATTCAAAGCACTCCAATAGAGGCTGATTTTTCTAATAACAAATCGGAACAAAACTTAGCTGAAGTGGCAGCCGAAATTCGGCATTTACTACAACAATTAGAGCGAAATTATCCCACAACTAGCCCCATCGAAAAACTAACTGTGGTACTTGAGGCCGTTAAGGCTATGGATAGTAATCCTCCTTTAAAAGCACGGGTGGTCAATATATTGAAAGAAGATGATACGGCGGCATTTAAAGCGCTAATCGATCATCCTCTAACTAATAAGTTTCTGGCAGCTTTGGAGGATTAGTAGAAGCGAAAATCTGACCCTATTTCATTAGCCTAGAGCGGGCAGGTTGCTTGCCTGCCCTATAAATACTTAATAAGTTACTGACTGAGCGGTTAAAGCAAAAGATTTTTCAGCGATAAGTGTGTTAGCCGGGAATAACGGCAGTACGTCAATTCGCTTCCCCAATTAGGGTAAATGCTGCCCAGTCTTTCGGATCGGGGTGTTGTTTCATGGTGGTTAACATTGCGTTTCGTAGCGCTTGGGCTTTGTCAGAGCTTTGCTTGAGATTTTGATAAAAGTGGGTCATCAAGGAGGCAGTAGGTGCATCGGGTACTGACCATAAGGAGACAATTACACTGGGAACTCCGGCACTAATTAAAGAACGAGATAAACCAATCACTCCATCTCCTTTGATATCACCTCGCCCGGTGTCACAAGCACTCAATACAACTAATTCGGCATTCAGTTTCAAATCGAAGATTTCCGAGGCGGTGAGTAAGCCATTATCGTTACCTTCAGGGGTAAGGGCAATAGCTCCCGGTACACCGAACCCTTTAAAATCATCCAATAGCCCATGTGTTGCCAAGTGAGCAATTCTGGCAGTTGTGAGTTTTTGTAGGATAGCGGCTTTGGTTGCGTCTTTGCCTGTAATTGCTTGGGTATTGAGTAATTGAGCGATCGCTTTTGCCTCAGTTTCCGCTCCAGGTAAACTGGCTAATTGCTGTAATTTTCCAGTCGAGTCAGAAATAGTGGGCATCGTGGGATTACCCATAACGAGGGCATCTTTCCCCTGTAGGGTAGCACCGCCTTGCGCCCCTACCCGTTGTCTAGCTTTATGGGTTAATTCCAGTACCTGAATCGCTGGGGCAGTGAGTATAGTATGTTTTTCAATTAAATATTTCCCTTGCTCATCTTGTAAGGCGGCGAAGGGAACTAAAAATAGGGATTCTTGAGGAATGAATATGACTTTTGAGTTTGGGTCAGTCGGGAGGACTTGTGCGATCGGTTGAATTAAAAGTTGATGCAGTTTCTGTAATCGTTGTGTGGCTGTCGCTTTAACCTCTTGTAAAGCCGCCTCTGTGGGACGTACCTCAATGATGCTGCGACTTCTGACACCAATAGAGGCACGACTGCTGGTAACGAGTTCTGCTAGGGGGGTTTTCAGGGATTTGAGGTCAACCTGCTTAAACGCTACTTCACCTGTTGGTTTGACTACCCAAATGTAGAGTTCTGATTGACGCCATTCCTCTTTCCCCTGATTTTTAAAGGCATCATAAACAATCGAATATTGAACTAATGTAGCGTTTTGCGTTTTGGCAATTTCCTGGATTTGTTGGAGGTCGAGGGATTTTATCGTCTGTTGATTATTGGGGTTGGAAGATTGGCGAGAAGCTAATAACTCAACAAAGGCTCTAGCTCTTCCCCGTTCTGCAATTAAGAGAGCATTATTAGTTTTATTCTGGGCAACTAGGCTCTGTTGTAGAAGACGGTAGGTTTGAGATTGCGTTTCAAAGATAGCGATTTTTGAGGCATCAGTTAATCCAGGTCGTAAAGATTCTAAAACCTCAATAGCAGCAAATAAAGTTTTTTCGGCATCGGCATACTGTCCTAGATTGTTGTAAACCGCCCCAATATTTTTGAGAGTTATCCCTTCTCCCGCCTTGTCGCCTACCTCTTTCGTGATGACCAAGGCTTGCGAGTAGTATTTCAAGGCTTGAGGATACTGTCCTAGATTGCGGTAAACTAACCCAAGATTGTTAAGAGTTGTCCCTTCGTTTGCCTTGTCGCCTACTTCTCTCGTGATGACCAAGGCTTGCGAGTAGTATTTTAATGCCTGAGGATACTGTCCTAGATTGTCGTAAGCTGACCCAATATTGTTGAGAGTTCTACCTTCTCCCGCTTTATCGCCTACTTCTCTCGTGATGACCAAGGCTTGCGAGTAGTATTTTAATGCCTGGGGATACTGTCCTAGATTGTCATAAACTGACCCAATATTGTTGAGAGTAGCCCCTTCTCTCGCCTTGTCGCCGACATCTTTCATGATGACCAAGACTTGCTCTAAGTATTTCAAGGCTTGAGGATACTGTCCTAGATTGCGGTAAGCTTCCCCAATATTGTTGAGAGTTGTACCTTCCATCACCTTGCTGCCTACTTCTCTCGTGATGACCAAGGCTTGCGAGTAGTATTTCAAGGCTTGAGGATACTGTCCTAAATTGCGGTAAACTTCCCCAATATTGTTGAGAAGTATACTTTCACTTTTGCGGTCGCCTATCGCTCTAACAATAATTAAAGCTTGCTCAAACGTTTGCAATGCTTCTCGAACCTGACCTGTATTTAACTGCCCAAGACCAACTTTGGTCAGTCGCAATGCCTCGTTTATTCTGTCTTGATTCGTTTGTTCCTGTGCTAATACCGTCCAATTCACAGGAGTTCCAGGTAGTTTAATCGTTGAAGTTAGGGACAATAGCACAGTTGCTGTTACTAAGCTGAAGCGATAAAGACGCTGAGGCCAAGGAATACTCCTCTCTCATCTAACTAGAGGCTGATTTACTCATTTTTCTATATCTCTGCACTTTCAGGACTTATGCAATTTGCACTTTTATGAAATGCACCCACTGTAGAGGCACGGCATTACCCATCGGTGTCAACTTAAGATAAGAACGAATGGAATTTGCGGCTACACAAACAAAGTCCGCTTAGCCTACGGCTTGCTTCGCTAACGCGAACTAACAGAAAATCAAGGTCTTTGAAACCTGCGGAGGCAGGTTTTGTTTGTGTAGCTGCGGTTTCTAACCGCCAAGCTCATCGTTGCAGTTGGGATTGGCGACATCTGAACACGCGGTATTTGTTGAGCAACTCAGTGGTAGCTAATGCCATATCTAACGCGCCTCTGCTATTTTTTCTACCACAGCAGCACGACGCGATTGTCGGGCTTGAATGTCCTCTAACTTAGTGTCGGGAATCGCTTTAATTAGGGTTCGCGTATACTCTCGCTGTGGGTTGTTGTAGATTGAGTCAGCAGGTCCAATTTCTTCAATCCGTCCTCTATTCATCACCATAATGCGATCGCTCACAAACTTCACCACACTCAAGTCGTGAGAGATGAAGATATAAGTCAACCCAAAATCTTTCTGCAAGTCCTTCAGTAGATTAAGCACCTGAGCCTGTACCGACACATCCAGCGCCGAAACTGACTCATCACAAATAATAAATCGTGGCTCACAGGCTAGAGTCCGCGCAATACAAATCCGTTGTCGCTGTCCTCCAGAAAACTCGTGAGGCATCCGATTCATCGCACTTTCCCCAAGTCCGACTCGTTCGAGTAAGTCAATTGCTCGCTGTCGGCGTTGTTGGGGAGAACCGCCTAATCTATGAATTTTCATCGGTTCCATTATCGCTGCGCCAATCGTTTGCCTTCCATTTAAGGAACCGTAAGGATTTTGGAAGATAATTTGCATATAGCGACGCAAGCGGCGCAGGGGTTCGGCAGGCAGTTCCAGAACCGAATCGCCATCAAAAATAATCTCTCCTGAAGTCGGCTCAATCAAGCGGAGGAGACAACGACTTAGGGTTGATTTACCGCAACCAGATTCTCCCACTAACCCCAAGGTTTCACCCGGATACACCTCAAAACTCACATCATTCACTGCGTTGAACAGGGACTTCTTTCCAAATAACCCTTGGCTAGCGGGAAATCCCTTAACTAAGTTACGCACAGATAGTAAAGGCTGCTGCTGTTGCAAATACTGGAAGTGTTCTTCCACTTCCCGACTGCTCACTTCGGCTAGTAATGTGTTCTTTTGTTCTTGACTGTGGATTTGGGGCACAATTTCTAGTTCCCCTGCGGCATTTGTCGTCACCTTCATGAAATCAGACACTGTAGGCAAGCGTTTCAGCCGATTATCCGGGCGAGGGCGACAGTTGAGTAAGCCTTGAGTATAGGGATGTTTGGGATTAGCAAATAAGTCATAAACTTTAGTGGTTTCGACCGCATGACCTTGGTACATGACAACCACGCAGTCAGCGATTTCTGCAATGACTCCCATGTCGTGGGTAATGAAGAGAATCGACATCCCTCTGCGATCGCGTAATTCCCGCAGCAACTGTAAAATAGTTGCCTGAATGGTTACATCCAA
>JALYGX010000238.1 GCA_030776905.1 Cyanobacteriota bacterium
GGTCAGTAATCCCAAAGATAAAGCCAATTCCCGCTTGTTACAAGATGGGATGCTTTATGCTGCCAAGTTTAACCCCGATGGTACGGGTCGCTGGATTGCCCTCAACCCAGACACGGCTGTTAATCCAAATATGCCGAGTGTCCATGCAGGAGGGATGATTACCCTGCCCAAGCGTCCAGATGGCGGTATTTTTAAAGCTGAAAAAGATGAAGAGGCAGTTGCCTTTAAACAGAACTTCAAAACTCTGGGCGATTTGTATGAAGGTAACACCCAAGAAAAACAAGGTGCAATCCTAATTGACGCTCACTTTGCGGCTAATGCTGCCGGAGCAACCTGCACAGCCCGTCCAGAAGACACCGATATTAGCTCTGATGGCTCTCTGTTTGTTACCTTTACCTCTGGCTCCTCTAGCAGCAGCGATGGAGGACCAGACCTGAGAATCTTCAAAGGGTCGGATGGTAAAGCCTTTGAATACGGCTGGATTATGCGCTTAGTTGAAGATGGCAATGACCCAGCCGCCATGACCTTCCGTTGGAAAACCCTGGCTTTAGGCGGTGAACCCGCACAAGGGGGAGCTGGATTTGCCAATCCCGACAATCTGCTGATTGATCAGGGCGGCAATGTCTGGATGGTCAGTGATATGTCCTCCGACAAACTTAACATAGCTGTTCCTCAAGGTCGTCTGGATAAAGACGGTAAGCCAATCAGCCAATCTAATCTACGGGGAATATTTGGCAACAATGCCATCTGGTTTATTCCTACCTCTGATTCCCATGCTGGCGAGGCTTTTATGTTTGGATACGGTCCAATGGAGTGCGAAACAACTGGGCCATTCTTTACCGCCGATGAGCAGACGTTGTTCTTGTCTATACAGCATCCAGGAGAAGTAAATGGTATTCGTAAATCAGGTACAAGTGGCTATGAAGACCGCGTAATCTCCATGCAAACTCCAAAAGGTCAAGAGTTCATGCAAACTCGTCGCGTGCCAATTGGCTCGAATTGGCCCAGTAAAAAGCCAAACGATCCACCTAAGCCTGCTGTAGTTGCAATTAGGCGATCGAACGGTAAACCCATGACCACAACTTAAGTTCGGCGAATCACTGACCCTTGAAGAATTCACAGGAGTGGCATCGTTAATAGATTTAGTGCATAAGTGGCAAAGCCCTGAGAGATAAATACTACTGTTACATCACAACCGTTCACCTTTGTAAGAAATTCCTTGCCCTACAAGCACAACCAACCCTGAAAAGTTGTTTTCTTCCCTCGCTCTGCCTGCTGCTGCGGCTATTTCTAAGTGAGGTGTAATCAGCAATTACAGCTTTTTAGATAACTGCACTCAACTATAGAGCGGGTGCATTTAGAAAGGTTATCTGTAGGATTGGAAATTCCTTAGTAAAATCCCCCTAGCTCCAATTAAAAACAATCAGAACTGTGGTAGGACTTCGGCAAATAAGGAAAAAATCGGAAAATTACAAGGTTTGATACAAAAAAATGATACAACTTGTCGATAGTGGTTTCGATTGTGTTTAATAAAGCCTAAATACTGTGGCGAATTAAACCTAATTTCTTTCTGGACAGTATATACAGGTGTGAGGTTATCAAGAATTATGTCAACAATTTTCTGGAATGCATTAAAGCTCAGTCCAGCACTTCTGGGAGCGTCTTTATTATTAGCTAGCAGCACCTATGCTGCCCAGAATGGATCTGACCAAACAGCAGCAACGACGACTAGCGAAACAACGGCAACTGTTGAACCGACAGTTACACTTCCAGCTCAAAAAAGTCAGACTTCAATCCTAGCTAGCAGCACTCCGGCAGGCGAGAGGGTATCCCAGCAAGCCGTGGCAACTGTAAAACCTGCGGTCGAACCTCTAACTCAGCCGCCTCAAACTCTAGCCAAGGAAACCTCTGTTTCCCAGACGACACCTTCAGAGGTAAGCCCTAGCGCGAAGCAGGGACAGAATATATTGGCTCAACAAGTGCCCGCTACAGGCAATACCAATGCTGACTCTAGCGAAGTTTTAGAGCAAATCAACCGCTACACCAACGACAGCAATACTCAAGACCAAGTCACCAATGTCACCCAACTGCGGGATGTCTCACCCGGAGACTGGGCTTATGAAGCCCTGCGCTCTCTAGTAGAACGCTACGGTTGTATAGCTGGTTATCCAGATGGCACGTTCCGAGGCAACAGAGCCACCACTCGTTATGAATTTGCCGCCGGATTGAATGCCTGTTTAAACCAGGTAGAACGTTTGATAACCTCTTCCACAGAAGGGTTCGTCAGACGCTCAGACTTAGAAACGCTGCAAAGGTTGGTCAACGAATTCCGCACGGAACTGACAACCTTGGGAACAAGGGTAGATAGACTAGAAGGTCGCGTGGGCTTCCTGGAAAACCATCAGTTCTCCACCACCACGAAGCTGAGTGGGGAAGTCATCTTTGCGGTTAGCGATTTATTTGGAAACCGCGATCGCAATGGCAACAAGTATGCAGACAACGAAACAGTCCTCCAAGACCGGGTGCGTTTAAACTTAGACACCAGCTTCACCGGAAAAGACCGCTTACGCACTCGTCTTCAGGCTGGTAACATTGTTGAGTTTGGTCCTCTCAGAAGCGGCGGGGGAGCCGGTAACAACATTACCAGAGAGGGTCGATTTGGCTTCCAAAGAGATACTGGCAACAGCGTTGAAATCGATAAATTGTGGTATCGCACTCCGATTAGTAACGCAGCCACACTTCACCTGTTTGCCAATGCAGGCAATTACGATGACTATGTGCCTCTGCTCAACGGCAACTTAGATAGCAGTGGAACTGGTGCCCTATCCCGTTTTGGACGCTATAACCCCATTTATCGCACAGGCGGTCAGGGTGCGGGCGTTGGTCTGACAATTGGTCCCAAAAGTCCCATCCGCGTAGACTTAGGTTACATGGCGGCAACGTCTAACAATCAGAACACTGGCCCTAGGAGTGGTTTTGCGAACGATCCCAGTGAAGACAGTGGTCTTTTCAATGGGGACTTCAGTGCCCTTGGTCAGGTAACCTTTCAGCCCAGCAAAGCATTTTCCCTAGCCGCGACCTATATCCAGAGCTACGGTCGTCGTACAATCGACAGTGGTACTGGTAGTATTGCTTCTGCGGTCAGAGCGGGTCGTCCTATTGTCGGCAACTCCTACGGTCTTCAAGCGTCCTTCTCTTTTACTCCGCAGTTTGTTTTGAGTGGCTGGGCTGGTTATACTCGGTCAATTGTGCTTGAAGCTGGCAGAGCTGATACTTGGAATTATGGCGCGACGCTTGCCCTCAATGATTTTGGAACCAAAGGCAGCACACTAGGTTTTGTGTTTGGTATAGAGCCTAAGCTGACGGGTACCAGTAATGCGGGTGTAGCAAGTCTCATTAGTGGTCTTGATGCCGGACGCAGACGTGACCAGGACACCGGGTTCCATATTGAGGGCTTCTACAAGTTCAACGTTACGAGAAATATTGCCATTACTCCCGGTGTTATCTGGCTAACAGCGCCTGGTCATAACGACAACAACGACGACATCGTTATCGGTACAGTCCGAACCACATTCACTTTCTAGTCAATTGTTGGCTTAAATTTGTTGTAATCAAGAAATGCCTTCAATTTGATTGAAGGCATTTTTTTAGTTATGGTTACTTACAAGCTGCCTCCCCTTGTGGGCGCAGCAGTTGACTTCTATTAAGTATTTAGGAAATTGGTATTACGATTTTTCTTGCTTCCACTTAACGATCGCTTTCTGGGCAGCATCAGAAGAAGATGTGTCGGGTGGGACTAAAGCCGCCGTTTGAATCGCATTAGAGATGTTACCTTGAGAGGCTCGCGATTGAGCAATCAGATAAATCGTGCGACTCCATCGCTCTTTTAACTGTTGCGCTTCGGCATATCCGGGTTGACCGGGCGACACCTTACTAAGGGTGATAATGGCGCGGCGATAAGATGACGCTTGAGTCGATTGAATTTGTGTTTTAGCTTGTTGGATGATGGCTTGGTTTTGCTGTTGCTGTTTGGCAAGAAGTTTCCATTGGGCAACAGTCTGTTGAGCCTTTGTATAAACAGATAAGTCATCGTTGGGTATCAGTTGAGCCGTAGCGATCGCTTCCCCAAAACTTTTCTGTGCCGCCCGTCCCTCAGCTAAATCTAAAATTACGCCACTCCAGCGCGAAATATCTTGCTGTGCCTGTTGATAAAGCGGATCGCCTGGTCGAACCTTCCGCGCTTGGACGATCGCCTTACTAAACAAAGATGCCTGACTCGGTTGGATTAAGCGTTTTGCCTGCTCCAAGTCGGCTTGATTGGCTTCGAGGCGATTCTGCGCGGCGGCTGGCAATGCTTTGGTGTTGGGAAGCGGTGACGTAGTTGGTAATGTCTTAGTGGCTACAGTTTCCGATGCCTGCTGAGTAAAGCTATCCCGAACGCGCCATACTACAGCCACTAGCATCAGCAACAAGACTACTGCTGCCCCACCTCCCCAGAGGAGCAGTTGCCGCCATAACGGTGTTCCAGTTGTACTTGCTATAGGATACCTATTGGGAGAGGGAGCTGCTGCCATTAATCTAGTTGCTGTCTGGCTTGGGGTAGCAGCCATAGGCGTTGGAATTGAAGAGGTATTCACTCGCGTTTCTACAGCCGATGCCGCCGTTTTTTGTACAGGGCCTGCACCATTACGGACTTCCTCGACGTGAGACTCCTTAACCTTCCAGTTGGTCATGGGCGTAACAGCAGAGGAGAGGCGAGCGGCAGTCTTTTCATTCACTAATAAATTTTCATCTGTAGGTAAAATTAGCTGTTGTATTACATCCTGGGAAGGAATCACGATTACAGGAGTCTGAATGGGTTGCCAGTGGTGTTGGCTCAACTCTGGTAGGCGATCGCGTAGATACTGGTAGAGATTCTCTAAGGTCGTATCGGTGTGATAGTAGCGCAGTGCTTCTAGAAGTGCTGCTGTAAATAAGCCATGACCTAGGGCGGCAGTTTCATGGGAAAATTGGTCGAGTTGGCTGGAAAGCACCAAAGTAATGCCCATTTCGTGAGCTAACTCCAGTGTCTCGGCTCCAACCGCCTCCCCCCCTTGCAATCCCGACGAGCGATTAATATCTAACAACACCAGGATATTGTCACGGCTAGAGGGATTGAGCGAGGCAAATAGCGATCGCATTGGTATTCCTGTTCCAGGAATATCATTTGGGTTGCCATCAATAGGCATTAAGTAATCAACATTTTCCCAACTAACACCATAGCCGCTGAAAAAGAACCAACGCCAATTTGCTGAAGGCGATGAATCCTGGCGATTTGCCTCAAGCCAGTTCAATATATTTTGCCGAGTGGGATAGGTTGACTGATTAGCGATCGAGGCTGAGGTGTCAGTAAATAATAGACACTGGTTTGAGGGCAAATTAACTTGGTTGACTAAAAACTGCCACAGGGCGCGTGCATCCGCTTCCCCATAGCTCAGAGGGGGTAAAAATTGATAGTGATTGATGCCAATTGCCACGCCAGCGTGATTTACCATATATCTTTTAACCTAGCTGTCTAGTGTAGTTGTGAAATTTAGAAAGGCTGTTTTTGAATTTAAAAGATGTTAGTTCTTTGTCAATAAAAACTTGCAAGACAAAATCAGTCTATAGTCTAAGACTGTTCTCCGTCATCCTGAAGATGAAATCTTTTTAAAAAAAGTATTTAATCTCAGCAATAATGTGTTCCAAGTATGCCGATCTTCAATCAGAACCAGGGAGTAAGTGGCAAGTATGTTGCAGCCTAAAGCCAGTGATTTCAGCCTTCTCTGGGCAATTTCAGCTCGTTTCCAGCCGTCTGCTATCCAGCTAGTGCAGTCTTTTGCCCAAAAACAAGTTGCGCCGCTCAGTATATTAGCGGTATTGGGTTTGACGAGCATCAGTTGGCTGACTACGAGCGTCATCGCTCCTCAGAGTGCCCAAGCCTACACCGCTACTGTCAACATTGCTGTGAGCAGCCAGCCTAGTGAAAGTTACCGCTCCTTCCTGCGCCGCGCCGAGTCGATTGCTCGTGCAGCCGCACAACGCAGCTTTGATCGGGATATTTTGGTAACTCAAGTAGCAGTGACAATTGTTGGGCAAAATGACGGCGCGATCGCTCCGATCTTAGCGTTAGAAGTCAGCCGTCAATCTTGGAGGAGACGCCCCGATCCTCAGCGTTGGGCAACCTACTTCCCTAATACTCAATCCCTGCTTAGATTTGATGAAACGAATGTGGCAGACGAGACTCCGCCGATACCAACTCCTTCCCCTGGACCAGGAGCATCCCCTTCTCGACCCCCAGCCTCAAGAGTCATCCAGCTTCCAGGCGGTGTCCAGGTCATACCTAACCCAGCAGGAACACCTCAACAGAATGGCGCTCCCAATCAACGAAATGGCGCTCCCAATCAACAAAATGGTGCTCCCAATCAACAAAATGGCGCTCCTAATCAGGCAACGCCCTCTAACGCTCCTCAGCCTGGTGCTGCTCAAGGGCAAGTCATCCAGCTTCCAGGTGGTGTCCGGCTGATACCTAACCCTGGGGGAAGTCAATAAACTG
>JALYGX010000239.1 GCA_030776905.1 Cyanobacteriota bacterium
AGTTCGTCGAGATTTTCTGGGGTGGAGTTTTCCAAGTCTCGATGGACTTGCATCAGGGATTCGTGGACTTCGTTGGCTTCGCTGAAGGCGCGCCAAAATTCTTCTCTGACGGTGCGAGTCGGATCTACTTCAAATTCTTGGGAGAGGTAGGCGATGTGGAGGCTGGCGGGGCGAATGACTTCGCCTGCGGTGGGTTCGATTTCGCCGGCGATGATTTTGAGTTGGGTGGATTTGCCGGCACCGTTAACGCCTACTAAGCCGATGCGATCGCCTGGCTTGACTTCCCAGGTGACATCTTTGAGTACGACGCCTGTGGGGTAAATTTTACTGATGTGTTCGAGTCGCAGCATTGTTGTGGGGACTGGGGAAGGGCAGGTTTAGCGGCGGATGGGATGCCGGCGCTGAGGTCGAGTTAATCTTAACAAATTTTAATTATATTTAGCGTATTGCCAGATTTTGATTTGGTAGGAGTTACGCGAAGAAACGGGGTTTCTCTGAAAAATCGCAGATTCTGGGCTAGAGATATAGGAAGAAACCCGGTTTCTGGCCTCGATGTGGGTTCAGGACTATTTGGGTGGGGCGATCGGGCGATCGTGTTGTTTCAGATTGAATTTCTCGAATAATGGTTGAGACTTCTGCACATTATAATAGTGAGTGTCAACCTCGATAGCAAAAGAAAGCGATTGTGCCAGCAAGAGACATTTATCATCAAGTTGTCAAACAGGCTCTCATTAAGGCTGGCTGGACAACTACCCATGATCCGTATCCCTTGGCTTGGGCGAAGAGAAACCTATCGATATTGGTGCCGAACAGCTATTAGCTGCTGAGAACAACGATCGCAAGATAGCCGTTGAAGTTAAAAGTTTTATCAGAGAGTCTAGAATTGCAGATTTAGAGCAAGCTTTGGGTCAATATACTCTTTACTATGACATCTTAAGACGGACGGAATCAGAAAGACAACTGTATCTTGCAATTCCACTAAATGCTTTTACAGAGCTTTTTGAATGAGAAAATTTTGGTCAGATATTGCTAGATAATAACCGCCTAAATTGGGTTTTTTTCAACCCAAAAATAGAGGAAATAGTACAATGGATAGCTGAAATAATTATCGCAAACTTGTTAAGCAGCTCTTTACTGAATACGCAGAGATTCCCGTTTTTGACAGTGGGACGCAAAATGAAATAATTTTTGATTGGGAAAATGACCGTTATATGTTAATAAATATAGGTTGGTTTAATGAGCAGCGCATTCACCATTGCGTGATTCATATTGATATTATTGACGGTCAGGTGTGGATTCAAGCAAATAATACCGATCGCCTGATTGCTGAGGAGTTAGTTGCAGCGGGAGTTCCTGCCGAATCAATTGTTTTGGGACTTCAACCGCCTGATGTTAGACCTTATACTGCTTATGGAGTGCCTTCTAGGGAGCAGCAGCGAGAATCTTTGAAAGTATGATGGAGTGGAAGCGATTTGAGTGGGAGGGGGATTCTCTACGGGATAGCTTCGCTTCACGTACTTCAAAAACTTTTAAAGCAGGCGATAGGAGAAGGTTGTAGAAAAGTGAGGGTGAGAAGGTGCGATAGCTTTTACGAGTGAAGGGGCGATCGTCACTCAATTTCATGTTTTCTACAAGTGTGTCAATAAGTTTATCTGACCAAGATTTTGACTACAGAGCAATACGACAAATTGAAAGCCTATTCAAGACATATACTAAGGTGTGACAATCAGCCAGCGGTTGAGTTTCAAATGACCCACCATCTCGCGGCGAATAACTAGATCCTTCCCGGCAATAATTCGCCGTGGGAAGATGTCCATGTGGAGCCTGCATTGAAAAAGTAAGATCGTTATAAATTTTTAAACCAAGAGTCATTCTACCGGCACTGTCCTCACGGTCAGGAGTGTGCCATCCTATCCGTCTCTCGAAGCTCTTTCTTAATTCACGTTTTTTCTGACTTTCCTGATAGGAGGAGTTTAATGTACATAGAAAGGATATTGTATCCTCTCCTAGTTCTGACATAATGCGCTTTTGTACACTAAACCCAAAGCGACCATTGCTATATTTAAGCCAAAGTCGATCAATAGTACAAAGGTCAGGACAAGGAAAATACATGGAATGTAGGAAATCTAAACGATTTGACTCCGGGTCAAGGTGCGTCCATTCTCCATCCCGGACTTTTTTCTCTGCTGTTAGATATCCTACGGCGAGCATCAGCCGTCCTGTTTCTTTGTCAGCTTCTTTCCATTTGCCCTCTGCTAGTAGGTCACGAAGGTGTGTGTAGTTATAGTGAATAGACACGCTGGTGTCAAGTGATATTACTTCAAGATTTGAATAATCAACTTGATTAGTGTAATTCTGGCTTGATCCTTTACTAGCTGGAGTCCTACTAGCTTCATTGCTGCTTGATGCTTGTGACACCACAAAGTAGACAACTACAGCCAGCACAATTAAAATAAAAATCCACATTGATAGTTTCCTTGATTAGGTAATCAGGGGGATTGCAACTCAATCCCCTGATGGTTGTGTCTACTGGTAAAAATTAATCAAAATTGCTTTATCCGCCATAATTACCGCTACCATAGCCTGTTTCTTTAGCTATCTCTAGCATAGTCGATTGACTTGATTTTACTTTTTTTAGTTCCCTTTCTACTCTCTCTCTTTCTGCCTGGTCTGCTATTCCGATTTGCTCTTCAAATTGAGCTATTATTGTCGAGTTGGGAATATCAGAAACCTGTGAGGGGGATAAAATTCCTTGAGCCAAAGCCAAAGTAGCCATAATATTCCGAATTGTCTCGGCAAGGTTGTATGGTAAACTCACTTTTGTTAACTCCTATGCTACGGTAATTTGTAAATATGAACGCCAGCCATTTGCTGACATTTAAGTATTCTAATGAGTCAACTTCATCTTTGTCAGTGATAAAAAGTGACAAAAAGTTAGAAATAGTAGCAACATCTTGGAGATTGTGATAAAACCTATCCACAGCAATGTGCGCGCACGGTCAAAGTGTCATAAACCATGCCAGCACAACCTCAACTCGGACACTACCTTTAAGAGGATTTAACCCATGACTGTGGATGAAGCTCTCGCCATTGTCGAAACAGTCCTAGATGACGACGAACAGTTAAACGACGTGCAAGAGCTAATCTTCAAAGAGTCCTGGGAAGGCAGACAGTCTTATGAGGAAATTGCTAAACTTTCTAAATATGATGATGAATATATTAAAGCCGCTGGCTATAAACTCTGGAAGTTACTCTCAGACGCTTTTGACGAAAAAGTAAAAAAAAATAATATTAAAGCAGTTATAAAACGATACTTGCGGCGACATCAAGTGACTTTACATCGAACTCAAGTTATTGGAGTTAATCTCAGCGGTGCTAACTTAAGCGGAGCCAGATTATTGCTCACAAACTTAAGTGAAGCCGATTTTTATCAGACTGATTTAAACAAATCAATTGTAACTGAGGATAAGACAGCATCAGATGAAATCATCAAGGCTGAAGACGCACATAACGAGGGAATTTTGTCTAGCATAGAAGAACGGATTTATCACTGGAATGATTGGCGCTTTCACAGCCAAGAACAAGTAAAAATAGCCGAAGCCCTCGATCGCACAAACACCCTATTCTTCCCCAACTCCAAAGCCCTCCTTACAACACCCGCAGGCCGACAAAACCAAGAACCAGATTTCCTCATATTTCACCAAGGCAAATGGGGTATTCTGGAAATATCGCATCCTGATACACAAAAAGATGAAACGCGCGATCAACTGTTTGCATCTCGCGGTATCAGCATTATCCACTATTGCGACGCTAACAGATGCACAGAAGAACCCGATCGCATTGTCCAAGAGTTTTTAGACATATTGAGTCAGGGATAGGGCGAGTGGTTTTTTCATAAGGG
>JALYGX010000240.1 GCA_030776905.1 Cyanobacteriota bacterium
GCCTGACTTCTATGAGTTGCAGGATGCTTATTAATTGAGGCTACGTGCCTTAAGTTTGATTTTCTATACTAAAAGCACTCACTCAGTCTCTGAAGTGGGTGCTTATTTTTAGAAGGCGATCGCTAACTCCTATCTCTAAAATTGAAGTTACGGTAGCTGTGAAATTACTATCCAGGTAAACAAACTCAAGCTTACCCCAACCCAGCCAAACTCCTAGGATAAACAACTAGCAATCTATGGCACAAAAAAATGAAACGACTATTCTTGTTTTATCTTTGCTAGTAACGGCGGCTCTACTAGGACTGGGTTTTTGGTGGTTTACAAGCCGTTCTGGAGTTAATCTAGGTGGTTTAGTTAGTCCGAAAAACGGGCAGTCAGGCTCTACGGGATTTGGGGGTTTGCAGGATCGGATTAGTCTGGGAGAAAAGATTTTAATTGCAGCCGACACCAACCCTAGTAAACAAGCTGGGGCGGAAGCCTTTGCTAAGGGAGACTTTCAGGGAGCTACTGCTCAGTTTCAGACATCCCTGCAAAAGAATCGTAACGATCCAGAAGCATTAATTTACTTGAATAATGCAAGTGTGGCTAATTCCAAACCCATCAAAATTGCTGTAAGCGTGCCAATTGGAGGGAATTTGAATGTCGCCAAAGAGATTTTGCGGGGTGTAGCTCAGGCTCAAACTGAGACAATTCGTACCAATCAACTAAATGTCCAGGTTGAAATTGCAAATGATGATAATAATCCTGCGATCGCTAAACAATTAGCCACCGATTTTGTTAAAGATACTGGAATTTTAGCCGTAATCGGACATAACTCCAGCGATGTCACCCTTGCTGCTGCATCAGAGTATCAAAATGGAAAATTAGTAGTCATTTCTCCAACTAGTGATGCCAAAGCTTTATCGGGAATTGGTAGCTATGTGTTTCGCACTATTCCCAGTATTCGCACTCAGGCGGAGGTTCTTGCCAATTACACTACCAAAACGGTTCGGAAAAGGAATATCACCATTTGTGTAGATTCTCAAGCCCAATCTAGCCAATCTCTTAAAGACGAGTTCACCGCTGTTATTTCTACAAGTGGTGGCAAAGTTGCTTCAATTAACTGTGATGTTTCTGCTCCGACTTTCAACGCTAGTGCAATTATGTCTCAATCGATTAGTCAGGGAGTTGATGGCTTACTACTCTTGCCTTCTGTAGACAGACTCAACCAAGCACTAGATGTTGCACAAGCCAATCAAAGGCGTTTGTCTTTGTTGGGGAGTTCTACCCTTTACACCATTCAAACACTACAGCAGGGGCAAGCAGCGGTTAACGGCATGGTGCTAGCTGTGGCTTGGCATCCGACAGCAATTCCTGGTAATCCTTTTGCTGAGAATGCCGTTAAACTTTGGGGCGGTGCAGTGAATTGGCGCAGTGCAACGGCTTATGATGCAGCAGAAGCAATTATCGCCGGGTTAAAGCGAAATAACACTCGTGAGGGACTACAACAGGTATTATCTACTCCAGGGTTCTCTGCTAATGGGGCGACAGGCTCAGTGCAATTTTTGCCAACAGGCGATCGCAATGGTACGGCAATTCTCCTACAAATCAAGCCAGGTCAGGGTTCTAACACTGGCTTCGATTTCGTGCCATGGCAACCCTAAATCCTGTACCCGTCACAGATCTTCCAAGGTTTGACAGCTCTTGCCCTTACACTGCATCAGTTTGTTCAGCCAGAATTGTAAAATCTTGACTTGCAGTGCAGGTTTTCCCCCTCGCTCATGCAAGCTTTGAAGTTGAGAAGGGTCGCTAGTTAGATCGTAAAATTCCCGCTCTCCTCCCTCGTATTGTACGTAGACTTGGTTGGGTGTTTGTGTAGCGGCGGAACTCGTTCGTACAGCCGCATAAGTTGGCAGCAAGCGAAACTGAGCGGCATTCCAATGCTCAATTAGAAAGCGTTTGCGCCAGATTGGTATGTTCGGTTTTCTCAATAAAGGAATCAGAGAACGACCATCCATTTCAATCTCAGGTACGGCACCTGCCAATTCAACAATTGTGGGAGCTAGATCGTTATTGAGGACAAAGCGATCGCTTATTCGTCGTGCCAAATTATCGGGAACGCGAATGAGCAGAGGAACTCGAATGGCTTCCTCATAGGGATACATTTTTTGCCAAAGGCGATGTTCTCCAAACGTATAGCCATTATCTGAGGTGAAAAAGATTGCGGTATTATCTAACTCCTGATTAGTTTCTAAAGCCGAGACTACACTACCGACAAGATCGTCAACTGCCCGCATAGATTCCAATTTATCTCGATAGATCGTCTGGAGATTATTAATATTCTCAGGACTTAAGCCCCGAATATTATTCTTCAGCCAAACTGGCTTATCGCTGACATCCTGCTCATTAAATGAATAAGGTCTTGGCAGTAGAATGTTGCTGGCACTACCTTTATGCCGTGGCGCTGGTCGGATCGTATTCTGGACGCCAAAGTTCATTGGATAGCGACCTTGATTAGCCTCAAAATGAGGAGCTAAGGGTGTGATGACTAGAAAAAACGGCTTGGCATCAAGTTTTTGTGATTGATTGATAAAGTTCACCGCACGCCTAGCTAGAACATCTGTTTGGTAATCATTAGGAGCAGAGCCGTACTGAATCAGTTTGCCATTATCGTTGATGATGTAGTTGTAGACACTATAAGTACTTTTGTCAATAGTCGCCTGCCAACTATCCCAGCCTGGTGGAACGTAGGTGGGGTCATCGGTTGGATTATCTTTAACCTGGTCTTCCCCATAGCGGTTTAAATACTTACCAACGTGACCAGTTCTATACCCTGCTTTCTGCAAGCAAGTAGCAATAGTAAAATTATCATTGAGTTTTGTCACGCCCCCGATTGGGAGTTCGTTATCTAATACCCCATGATTATGAGGATATTGACCGGTTAGAAAAGTTGCTCTGGATGGACAACAAAGTGAGTCTGAGACAAAAGATTTAGTAAAAGTTGTGCCGCGATCTATGACGTGATGCTTTAAGTTGGGCATCCATCCTTGGCGTACCGCAAGATTTAGCTGACCTACAGTGAGGTCATCCGTCATGATCACTACTATGTTGGGTTTTGTCGGTTCGAGCGCAACCGCTTTTCCCAGTCCCATCCAGACACGGGGATTGGTGAAACATAGAATTACCGTAACGGCACTCAGAATCGCGATCGCTAAATATACAGCCAAACCATAAGTTTTATCTTGCCGATTGGCGTTCATTTCGCATCCTCTAGCCCTTGCTTTTAACAGGCGCTACCCTATTTTTCAGGATAGAGGCAATCTTAAATTTTGTTTTTCGTTGTTTCTACTGACTCAGCAGGTAAGCAAATCAAATTATCGCCTTGAGTGCTGATTAATCCCCGTTGGCGTAGTTTTCCCATCAAGCGAGTCACCGTCACACGGGTGGAACCAATAGCACTGCCAATTTGTGCGTGAGTTAAGGGAAACGGTAAACAATAACCGCGATCGCAAGGTTCACCAAATTCTTCGATTAATAACGTTAGAAATCCCAAAA
>JALYGX010000241.1 GCA_030776905.1 Cyanobacteriota bacterium
TGGGGGAGAAATTGGTAGGTTAGGTCTACTAATGAGAGGATGTTTAGCTGAATCATCTCTAGCTGCTTGGGTAGGGAACTCTCGCTAAAGGGTCCATAGGTTCCGAAGCCTGCATTGTTGATGAGTAAGTCGATCGCTATATTCTTTTGAGTGACGGCTTCAAATACGCTCTTTGCAGCGCCCGGTGCGGTGAGGTCTTGCACCAAGACTTCTACCTGAATGGGATATTGCGCCTGCAACTGTTGGGCGAGTTGCCTCAGTTTGTCTTCTGAACGAGCGACTAAAACTAAATCAATTTGGCGCGTCGCCAGTGCTTGGGCGAAGGCGGCACCAATTCCTGAAGAAGCACCAGTAATTAAAGCGGTGGACATCACTTGCAACGGCTGTGACTTTTGATTTGTCGATCCTAACCGGGAACTAGTGGGAATGGGTGTTACTATCCTCTCGTAGACTGTTGCGGTATTGTTTTCGAGCGGGCGATCGCTAAATTGATCGCACCGAATCACCCACCCTGTAGAAGATGGGCTAAAGCCAATTCCGCTAACCAGTCAGTAGCAATTGCGATCGCTTTTCTTGCCGTTTTATGACCTACTTCCGCCAAAACATCGACGCCTTATCCGGTTACGTTCCTGGTGAGCAGCCGCCACCCGATGCCAAAGTTATTAAGTTAAACACGAATGAGAATCCCTATCCCCCTTCACCTGCGGCATTGAAAGTGTTACAGGAATTACCTGGAGAACTTCTGCGCCGCTATCCCGACCCGATGGGAGGTGCTTTCCGTCAAGCTGCCAGCCAAGTTTTGGGGGTGCCTGCCGATTGGATTTTGGTAGGCAACGGTAGCGATGACCTCTTGACGATGATTATGCGTGCCTGCACTGAACCAGGACGACGAGTTGTTTATCCGATGCCGACTTATGTCCTGTACCGCACTTTGGCGCAAATCCAGGATGCAGAAGTTGTGGAAGTCCCCTATCACGAGGACTACAGCTTGCCAATCGAGCAGCTAATCGAAGCTCAAGGCGCGGTGACGTTTATCGCCTCTCCTAATAGTCCATCGGGAACGGCTGCGCCAGTGGAATTGCTGGATAAACTAGCGATGCAGTTATCTGGTGTACTCGTCGTTGATGAGGCATACGTGGATTTTGCGGAGTCAGACGCCCTGGAATTAGTGAAGAAGTACGACAACGTTATCATCTTGAGAACACTCTCGAAGGGGTACTCGCTGGCGGGGTTGAGGTTAGGGTTTGGCGTAGCGAATCCAGTACTCTTGGAAGGACTGATTAAAGTGAAAGACAGCTATAACGTTGATGCTGTTGCCTGTGCTGTTGGGGCAAGTGCGATCGCAGACCAGACTCACAAAAATACTAACGCCGAAAAGATTAAAGCCTCCCGAACTCAAATGGCAGAGGATCTTCATGAATTGGGCTTTGACGTATTGCCCTCCCAAGCAAATTTCCTCTTGGCACGCTTTCCTTCAGGCAATGCCGAACCCCTTTACCAAATGCTCAAGCAACGAGGTATCCTCATCCGCTACTTCAACCAACCCCGGCTGGCGGATAAGTTACGTATCACGGTTGGCACTCCTGAGCAGAACGAAACACTAATCCAAGTGCTTGGTGAAGTCCTTAACTTAAGTGTGTCCAACTCAACAAGTCGTAGCTTCTCCTAAAAGTTCCTAAGCCTAAGTACTTAGGACTGAGGGCTTGTAAAGCGTTCAAGGGCAAGAATGGTCGGAGAGTCAGCAGGCATAGTTGGATTCAGTGGCACCTCAAAAGTTTATTCTTCTCATATCTTGCCCTAAGCCCTAAAAGTTAGTTTATTTTCAAAAAGACGTTAGCTTTTTGTTACAAAGCTGATTCTAGGGAGTAGTTAAATTCATACAATCTTTAAACACAATCCCCAGATAATTACAGGAACTTTATGCTTCAGTTATCGATATAGGTTTAGTATAAGGCTGCTCAGGTAATTTCACTCTAGTAAATATTTTGAACAACAAAGAGGCATTTATGAAAATCAACCTGAAACTTGCTACACGCTTATCCCTATTCGTAACACCTTTAGTAACTGGCTCGGTATTCGTTACTTTACCAAGTTTGGCGGCTACTCTAGCGAGTTCTAATGCCGCCGTAAGTTATAGCAATTTTAGTAACAATCCTCTGAGCATTTACACTGTTACTGATGCTCAAACTTCAGTACTTGCACCAGATGGTCAAGTTACTGCTAATGCCGAGGCTAATGCAGCTTTTATAACCGATCCCGACCTTCCAGTGACACAAGCTTTCAATACATCTTCGAGTATAGTTCAGGGCAACGGTAACAACTACTTTGGGCAGGCGAACAGCTTGGCTGGGATTATCGGTTACGACTTCGTCGTAGGACAGGGCGAAACTTTTTCTTTTAATTTTAATGCGTTACTAGATATAAATGCCTCCAGTGACTCTTTAGCTGAACAGGCAAATTCTACTGGCGCTATATCTTTTCAGTTACTGGATACCACTGACTCGAATAATACGGTTGTTTTAGACTTCTTTAATCTGTCTGGACAAGTCAATACAGCAGATAGCAGTGATTTTCTTGATGTTGAAAAGAGCGCTAACTTTGCCTATAATCCAGATAATTCTAGTTTTAATACTTCTTTTGGAGGACTCCAAGAATCGGCAAATGTATCGGTTCAGGGTTTGTTCTCTCGCCTATTCAACAGCGTAACTCACCTAACTTTAGTAGAATTTAAGGTAAATGAGGCACAAGCATCTTGTTCTGCCCCTTTACCTTTTTAAAATAGCGTTATTCCGGTAGTTTCAAACTTAGTTACAAAACCGGAATTTCCTTCTTTCCTCTAGTCAAAGTTACAGCCTACATTCTTACTCTAGAGGAAGAACTAGATGTCGAGCTACAGCTAGAAGAATTGTCAGAATCAACTTTGACAGTGATGGTTTGGCTAATTGTAATGTCATGCTCACCGGAAGCGATCGCCTCACTATAAGCTTCGGCAACGCTCTTTCCATCCGGTGAGACAATTCTTCGGTACAATATTCTTCTGTAGCTCATCATCAACCTCTTCTTTCTCAATTAGTAATGTTTTGAAATACCCTCAATCCAGGTAGCTTTTTTAAGCGGTTTGGCGATGCAGCAAATAGTTTAGCTCATTAGCTAGCCACTCATTAAACATATTGTTCAGAATTTCTTGATACCTTTGGGGGGTTAATTCAGCGGGAATAAACTTTTCCACCATGAATAGATGGTAACTCCCATCGATTTCGATGGGACCGATCACGTCTCCTAACTTTGCCCCAAAGACAACTGCTGCTACATCTGGCTTTAATTGCCAGCGGTCAATTTGACCTTCATAACCCCACTGATGTCTACGCTTCTCATCAATGTCATAAAGGTGAGCCGCTTCATAAAAACTGATTTCTCGTTCTTCTATTTGATAGAAGAGTTCTTGAGCAAGCTTTCCGTCAAGAACCGTAATTTTATAAAGTAAGACTTGCTGAAAAATCAACTGGTTTTGAGCGAAAAGCTTTTCTACTTCTTTGGCAAACAGACACTCTGCCAATTTTTTAGAAAGCAGGCGATCGCAAATTCCTGCTTCCCACTCTTCAGGAGTTATCATCTGCTCGGCTAGCCAAGCCAAAGTTTCTGACGCCTTCTCTAAACGCTTTTCATAACGTTGGCGGTTGGCTTCAGCTTGAATCTCTTCTGGCGTGACTGTTATGCCTCTTTCCTGAGCGGCTTGATTGATAATTTTTTGATATAGAATTTTTTGCCAGACTTCTTTCAACTGTATGTTTCTTTTCAGGAAAGTAACAATTTCATCCGCCTCAACAGATGTCTGAGAAAGCTCAATCATTTGATGTACTCACAAATTCCTACCTTTAGATATTAGAAATATATTGTTATAATTTATTTAAGCGATTAAGAATGGCATTTTTGGTTAAAAATGCCATTCTTAAGTATCAATATTTTCAGCCTATTGAGAATAAACTCTCAGCTTTTTGTTAATTTTCTCAATAAGCCTTAACTTCAGAAGCATTCAGAACTTCCTTGGTTGCGATTAGAAGGGTAAAGTCTGACCAGAAGAAGAACCGGAAGCAGAGGTACGATTTGAGGTGCCAAAGAAGGAGGAGAACTGATTGGCACTTGAAGAAGCAAAGTCACTAATGAAGACGCGACCTGTAGTAGCAAGTCCACTGGCTGAGGCAGATGAACCGGATACTAATTGCACCCCACCTTCAATTTGGTTTTCTTCGCGCACGACTTCCAAATGCTCTAGATCAGAAATAATCATGGAATTCCTCG
>JALYGX010000242.1 GCA_030776905.1 Cyanobacteriota bacterium
TTCACGGACTACTTTCACTGGTACATCGCCATTGTCCCTCGGCTTTCCTACACGGCTGGATTTGAGTTAGGTAGCGGTATGTACATTAACACAGTGACGCCAGAAGACAGCGCTGAATTCTTACGTCGCGTTCAAATTCCGGACAACCCAGTCTATGCGAACGAATCACAGGGGTAGTTGAAAGGCCCTTGAATACCTCTAGAAGAACCCTTATAGCCAAGACTATTGGAAGGCACAAGCACCTGCCACCGCCATATAATCAGAAATTGTAACTTCAGAGTTAGGTTTGATACAACTGCGGACGGTACACAACCTCACAGACTAGCTGCTGATACCTTAAAGGTTGGAACTAGCTCGCTTTAGCTTTGCTTTATGGCTCGGATTAATCTACTGGATACTCGTACTACTAGTTTCGGTGACCTAATCGGCAATGGCAAGATCTATCGAGTGCCGCCCTTCCAGCGTGATTACTCCTGGAATGAAGAAAATTGGGAAGACCTCTGGCAGGATATTCTGACGCTCCATACGACGCCTGATGCTAGTCATTACATGGGAGCACTTGTTCTGCAAAACTCTGGTACTTCTGACAAAGAGTTTACAATCATCGATGGTCAGCAACGACTAGCCACTCTCAGTATCGTTGCCATTGCTGTTATTGAGAAAATCCGAAAGCTTGTAGAGCGAGAAGAGGAAGCTGAAGCCAATCAAGAGAGGCAGGAAATCCTCAAACGTACCTATCTCAGCGATAGAGATCCACGCTCTCTTCGCTATTCCAGCAAACTGCTTTTAAATGAAAATAATAATGACTTCTATCAAAGTAACTTAATTAATCTTAGAAAACCGCTTAATATCCGTTCTCTAGCAAAATCCAATCAACTTCTCTGGCAAGCCTTTGAATACTTCTCTAATCAACTTGAAAAACTTCAAAATGTTATTCTCAATGGAGAGAAACTAGCTATATTTTTAACAGATATCGTTGCACAACGGCTACTCTTTATTCAAATCAATGTTGAGGATGAACTGAATGCATACACCGTTTTTGAGACATTAAATGCTAGAGGTATAGAACTCAGTTCTACCGATTTGTTAAAAAACTATTTGTTTTCGCTCTTCCGAGGACCGGATGATTTGCAGGAAGCACAGCGGCAATGGAGGAGAATTATCAATACAGTTCAGATGGAGAAGTTCCCTGAATTTCTTCGTTACTATCTTAGTCTTAAGCAGTCCAGAGTTAGACGAGAGCGGCTATTTAAGCTTGTTCGAGAGTCTGTGAAAAAACCTGAACAAGCGTTTGATTTGCTGGATAACCTGGAAAATTACAGTAGTCTTTTCATAGCACTTGGCAACTCTAATGATGAATTCTGGCGTGATACTCCAGAGAATAGACAATATATCCGTGAACTTGAGTTGTTTAAAATAAAGCAAGCCTATCCCACTCTTTTTGCTGCTTATCAGAATTTTTCAAGGGAAAATTTTACTCGTTTATTGAAACTCGTTAATGTGATTACCTTTCGCTACACCGTTGTCAGCAGTCTAAATCCTAATGATTTAGAGACACTTTACAATAGGGTAGCAATCGCAATTACAACCGGAGAAATCACTAACCCACGGCAGGTTTTTGAGGTTCTACGCCCAGTTTATGTCTCAGATGAGAAGTTTTTACAAGACTTTTCCTTAATTTCGATTTCTACAAAGGGTCAAAAGAAAAAACTGGTGCGGTATATTCTCTGTAAGTTAGAAGCAGATGCATCCAATATAGAAGTTAACGAAGATAGTTTTTCTATCGAACATATCTTGCCGGAATCACCAACTGATGATTGGCGGCAAAACTTCACAGATGCCCAGATAGAGGAGATGGTTTATCGCCTTGGCAACCTGACTCCGTTGGAAGCTCATTTTAATCGTCAAGTAGGCAACGAATCTTATCCAATTAAGCAAGAAAAATATCAGCACAGTGTTTATACACTGACCCAGAGAATTTTGGCTGAAGAATGGACACCGGATACGCTTACCACACGTCAGAGACACTTAGCACAGCGTGCAGTTCATATTTGGAGGTCGGACTTTCCCTTGTAAGTAGAAACTGAGGCTAGATTTACCGAGATGCTGAAGCAGCTCCAATAGGACGAGATCGCTCCTCATCGAGGCAATGCTCACCAAACTTCTACAAAGTCAGAATGAAGATTCATTTTGCGCCTGCTGATTGGCAAATTGCTCCCTTAGTTTTCGCAGAATCGGAATTTTCTGATATTGCTCAGAGCGTATGGCATCCCAGTCCAAACCTGCTGGAGGCAAGTATGTTGTGTTCGTTTCAATAACCTCCTCAGAAGTAACAATCCAGTTAAGTGCCCAATCGTGTTTCTGCATGGGCAAACGCTCTTCTTCAACAATCTGCAAGGGATGCACCGTTGTCACAATTGGAGTATCAGACTGCGCTAACCCAAACTCTTTCAGCATCGCAAGTTCCAAGTCTGCAAAACCTGCCCCTTTCCCAGTCCGTCCCCCATTGCGCGTCACTGCCACACAGCCCACCACAACTAGAGCGATCGCTTCCATCTCCTCAAAGCTGACCAATTGCCCATAGGTGAGTGCCTTCCGTGCAATAGCAGCTTCCTCAAACGGAATATTGCGCTGCTGCAAATCCTCAGCCGTTAATTCAACAAAGCAACGAGTACTCGTCAAGCGCGGAACAGCCATGTACAGACGTTTCCCGTCTTGCAACGCCCGCAACCTTACCGGAACTTGTGGTGAATCTGGATTGCACTTAATTGCGATCGCCTGCTGCCAAATCGGTAAAGCTGCCAGCCGTTCAGCCGCCTTCTCGAAACCAACAAAGTTTGGAATATGACCAAATGGCTCGCCGATGGCTACATCCTGTTCCTTGAGCAACGACCAAATTTCACCCCTCAGATTGTCCTTATCGGGATGATAGCCACTCCAATTTATCTTGACCTTGTTGGGCATTTATTATTTTTATCCCATTTCAGTTTTACTGCGCTACACATAGACCCAACTCGCCCCCATATCAAAGGGGGAACAAGAAAAGTATCTATAGGAAACATTTAGTGAATTGGTATTACTCTCATCAATCAATCCAATTCACTGCCTGCATCCTACAGGACTGTCCGAACAGGCATAATATTAAATCCACTTTTCCTGTAATGATTACCTTATTAATGTGGTGACATTTGGATATAAGTGAAATATATTATTTTCCCACTGCTGTTCCTTGCATTATCGTTTGCAGTTGCACTTCCTGCTGAAGCATCCTTCTGTCGCAATTCCAATGACCACTCAATTTGTGTTCTAAGTATCAAGCGAAGTGCTAAGAATTACTGGGAGTACAGAGCAGCTATCAGCATTGACGGGGTTAAACGACCAATCGAAATATATAACTGTCGCGCTCGCGTCAGGATTTGTCAAGATGGAACTGTTGTGCCGTTTAAGTCAAAGGGTTCCGGTGAACTCATTTGTAGTTTCTTTCAGAGGTAGCTCTTCATTTGCCACGAGTCTTCAACCTTATTGCATGGAATTAGCCAAAGTTGAAGCCGAGTTTGCGATTAAAATAACAATGCAATAGCTTGCGCTGAGGCTTGTCTGTGGACGATAACTTGTTGAGGATTCCCGATGGCTGGCAGGATTGGGTAACTGTGTTTGGCTATGTAGGCTTTACTGTTTTTATCGCATGGCGTGTGTTGACTCCTAGGTAAATAGGAAGGGGGAAGGGTTTAGTGTGGAGACTCAAGTTTATTTAGGCAGCTTGCCGATTGGGTTGACGAATTGGCATCTTAATGATGAACTCCGTCCCTTGCCCCGGATTCGAGAAGCACTGTAATTGACCGCCGTGTTTCTCGACTACGAGTTGCTGACTAATCGCCAAGCCCAAACCCGTTCCTTTATCGGCTGGTTTGGTCGTAAAGAAAGGTTCAAATATTTGGTGGCGTGCCTCTTCCGTTATACCCATGCCATTGTCTGCAATCCGAATGACGACCTGCTCATCGTCCTGCACTTCTGTACGAATCCAAATACAAGGCGAAGGGTGTTCATCTCTTCCAGCAATAGACTCCTCTAGGGCATCGATCGCATTACTGAAGAGATTCATAAACACTTGGTTTAGTTGCCCTGCATAGCATTCCACCAGTGGAAGCTGACCGTACTCTTTGATCACTTGAATATCGGGACGCCCACCTTTAGCTTTGAGTCGATGCTGTAGTAGTAGCAGCGTACTATCAATGCCTTCATGCAGGTCAACCAACTTGTACTGGGCTTCATCCAAGCGGGAGAAGTTTCGTAGCGATAGAACAATTTGGCGGATGCGATCGGCTCCAATTTTCATCGAAGAGAGAAGTTTGGGCAAATCTTCAAGCAGGAAATCGAAGTTAATTGCTTCCTTCTCATCTTGGATCTCTGGTGCTGGATCGGGATAGTGCTGCTGGTAGAGGTCGATGAGGTTTAGCAAGTCTTCGATATATTCTTTGGCGTGAGGGAGATTGCCATAGATAAAGCTAACGGGATTATTAATCTCATGGGCGACACCAGCAACTAACTGCCCGATACTGGACAATTTTTCAGTTTGGATGAGCTGGGCTTGAGTTTGTTGCAGTTCTTGTAAAGTTTGCCGCAGGGCGTCCTCAACCTGCTGACGCTCCCTGATTTTGAGTTGCAACTGCTGGTTTGCCTGTCGTAGGGCGCTCGTCCGCTTGGCAGATCTAGTTTCTAGCTGTTCCTTCGCTTGTTGCAGCGCCCACTCGGCTTGCTTACGCTCGGTGATATCTCGTACTACGCAAACCATCCCCCCAGCCTCTAACGCTGTCAGCGATAATTCTTGAGGGAAGGTGCTGCCATCCCGTCTTTTGCCAACTGTTTCCCCTCGCCAGTAACCTTGTTGCCAAAGCTTGGGCATGATCTCCTGCTCGAACGAAGTCAGTTGAGCCGTATCATAAAGCTCCTTCCAAGTTTGACCCAATAAGTCTTGCGGACAGTCGTAGCCATAAATTCGGGCGTGAGCAGCATTTAAGTAGGTATATTCTCCATCAGCGTTTAGAATCGCCATGCCATCGATTGACGCTTCCATCGCCACTGAGTGTTGCTGCAATGTTATTTCTGCCTGTTTGCGTGAAGCGAAGCTATCCCGAAGGGAATCGCTAATAGCAATCAACAACCCATCCCAAACAATATCACCATTAACTTGCCGTTCCGGTCTGGAGGTAGCTTGAATCCATCGCGTCTTGCCAGATGGTGTAATTAACCGCCCCTCCCAACTCCAGGACTGGAGGGTTTGGGCTGAGTCAGCGATCGATTGTTGAAAGCCTTCCCACTCATCCGGATGAATTTGGTTGAGCAACAATATGCCATTTTGCTGAATCGCTTCGGGTTCCAATTCAAATAGTTCACGGCTGCTGGGACTCACATAGGCAAAAGATTGCTCCCCAGTCGGCTGCTGCCGGAACTGATAAATCATTCCTGGGAGATCAGCTTCTAGCCGATGACACAACATCTCTCTTTGTTGTAACGCCGTTGTAAAAGAGGATTGTTCCGTGAGGCCGCGACCTAGGGCGCAGTAATACTGACAACCATTAATGACTAAAGTGTTAATGGTCAGTTCAATAGCAAAGGTATCACCTTCTTTCAAGCGGTGACTTAAGTTCAGGGTCACGGAGCCATCTTGCTCAATAACTTGCCGATGTGCTGCCCATTTCGCAGATGACAGCTCTGGGATGAGTTCGTGGACACTCAGCCTGACTAATTCTTGAGGGGAAACTCCCATCCACTGGCAGGCTCTTTTATTGGCGTATACAAATTGCCCCCGTGCTTCAAAACAGAAGGCAGCATCAGTGGAGCGATCAAGCATCGACTGCACAAGCGCGAGCATTGCTTCTGCTTGCTGGCTCTTGTCGCTAGCTTGGTTATTTTCTAATTTAGCTACATTTTGCGACACTACAACCATGCTTAAGCTCCCACGCCCTACGTACAATAGGTAATCAGTTAGTAGATGTAGGCTTAACCCTTATACCCAATTTCGCTGAAGCTCTAGGTCAGTTTCATCAGGCTGGGGGTAGATTAGGCCAAGGGAACAAGTCTAGCTGTGGGTTGTAGGTGTGTAGGGATACTGTTAATGAATTAGTATTACGGCAGAGTTTGGCTCACTCAGTTTCGTCAACTAGCCGCTGGGTCAGCCTCTGGGTTGGATTGTTCTGTACTAGGCAACTCCAAGCAATACCCAGCTCCATACACCGTCTTAATATATCGAGGATGGCGCGGGTCAGGCTCTAGCTTGGTTCTCAAATGGCGGATGTGTACCCGAATGGTTTCGATGTCATCATCGGGATCGTAGCCCCATACTTCTTTCAGGATTTCGCTGGGAGAAACGGTTTGACCGTGACGCTGGAGTAAGCAGTGCAACAGCTCAAACTCCAAATGAGTTAATTTCACGGTTTCATTAAACCAAATCGCCTCAAATCTTTCGGGAACAAGTGTCAACGAACCATAGTTGAGGATTTCCGCGTGCTTCGCTGCTTGAGGAATCCGGTCAGTGCGTCGCAGCAAGGCTCGTACCCGCGCCAGCATTTCTTCGAGTTCAAAGGGTTTGGTTAGGTAGTCATCGGCACCAGCATTAAAGCCATCCACCTTATCTTGAGTTTGACCTAGCGCGGTCAACATCAGTACTGGAATATCAGCGGTACGATCATCCCGACGCAGTCGCTGACAGACCGTAAAGCCATCTACCTTAGGCAGCATCAAGTCGAGCATTATTAGGTCTGGCTGTAGTTGCAAAGCTAGTGCCTGACCTTTGATGCCATCGGCGGCTTGATTTACTTCGTAACCAGCCATCTCCAGATTGATGGAGACTAATTCTGAAATTGCAGGGTCGTCGTCGATGACCAGTATCCGGGGCATCACCAAGGAGTTTTAACTAAGGGTGTTTGTTAAAGTTCAATAAGAACTGTTAGGTAAAAATAAAATACCTTACTGATTATACTGGTTGATTCTAAATTATTCCTGAAGAAAATTCAGATGTACTTGAACTTTCTGAGGAAATAGGTAAGATTTACGGGAATTTCAGCCCTCAAACAACAAAAGTGATTTTAGTTCTTGCCGCTTTGACTTTGATAGCGATCGCCATTTACAGGCAGAAGCTACGTCACTCCCTAGCTGAAGCACCTCAGCTACACCCCACTCAGGAAAACATTAGCCACCTAGAGGTAGGGTTCCCCACGATTTCTGTGATTATCCCTGCCTACAACGAAGCCGAGAACATTCAGGACTGCGTAACCGCAGTTTTGAACAGCACCCAACTACCGGATACACGACTGGACGTTTGGGTAGTAGATGACCAGTCAACAGATGATACGCTCTTGCTCGTCCAATCTCTCCAACAGCTATTAGATGACCCACGGCTGAAGGTCTTGCCAGGGCAACCTCGACCTACTGATGAAATTTGGGTAGGCAAAAATTGGGCTTGTACCCAAGGGGTTGAGCAAGCGAAGGGAGAGTTTTTGCTATTTATTGATGCCGACGTGAGATTGAAGCCGGATGCAATTGAAACGGCTGTTCAAAAAGCTCAACTAGAGCAGAGCGAGCTACTCAGCCTTGCACCAGGAATCATCTGCGGCTGTTTTTCCGAGTGGCTGGTTCAACCATTGATGGTCAATAATCTAGCCGTCGGTCAAGATTTTGGGGCTGTCAACGATCCCAAATCAGAAGTGGCTTTTGCGGCTGGTCCTTTTATGCTGTTTCGTCGGTCAGCTTACGAGCAATTGGGAGGGCATCGCGCCGTTGCCGATCGCGTTGTGGAAGATGTGGAACTGGCACGGCGAACTAAAGCCGCAGGTCTGAAGCTATCTTATTTGCTGGGAGGACAGTTTGTATCAGTACAGATGTATCGCTCTTGGCAAGCATTATGGGAAGGCTGGACGAAGAATCTGTACCTGGGTGCTCAACGCGATGCTGGGTCGATGCTCTATCTAGCTTTTGCCATGCTGGTGATTTACCCGCTGCCCTGGCTGTGCTTGGCAGCCGTTGGCTATAAATCCTTCACTGGTATTGTTAATCCCTGGGATTTACTAGCCGCTAGTCTGGCAGCGAGCGCTATTTTTTTCCACTACGACCTCCGGCGTGTCTCTGGTGGCGTCTCCCAAATTCCTACAAAGTACTGGTGGTTAGGGGGTATTGGTGGCACGATTGTTGCCGCGCTTGCCTTAGCGTCCGTTATTAAGACAGAAACGGGTTGGGGTTGGACTTGGCGGGGACGAGCGCTTAAATTACCGATATTGGCAGATAAATCAGTTGAACTGTGACAGCTGATTTATTGATTCGATTCGTTAGGCTTTTTCTCTTCTTCTTTCTTTTGTACAGAAGTTAGCTGATTCTGCACTTTATTTCGAGCATCCATTGCTTCTCGGTAATCTGGCTTGAATCGAATCGCCTTATCATACGATTCAATCGCTTCTTGATATCGCTTCAAGTTGAATAGAGCATTGCCGCGACTGTACCATGCTTCGTAGTGGTCAGATTTAATTTCAACCGCTCTGTTGTAAGAAGCGATCGCTTCTTGGTACTGCTTCAAGTTATAAAGGGCATTGCCCAAGTTATACCAAGCTTGGTCGGAGTTTCGCTTTAATCTAAGGGCTTTATCGTAAGAGGAAACAGCTTCTTCATAGCGTTGTAATTGATGGAGTGCCCAGCCGCGACTGTACCACGCTTCCGAGTCACTGGGATTGAGTTTAACAGCTTGGTCAAAAGAGGCAACAGCTTCTTTGAATTGCCGCTGGTTATTTAACGCACTGCCTCGGCTATACCAAGCACTTTGGAAGTTGGGTTGGAATTGCACGGCTTTGTCGTAAGATTCCACCGCTTCTTTGTACTTCTGCAAGTTGATTAAGGCATTGCCTCGCTGATACCAAGCCTCAGAAGCATCTGGCTTGTGTTCAACCGCTTTATCATAAGATTCCACCGCGTCTTGATATCGGCGCAAGTTATGCAAGGCGATGCCGCGTTTGTACCAGGTTAGTGAGTCGTTGGGTTGAATTTTAACGGCTTTATCAAAAGAAGCGATCGCATCACTATAGTGCTGTAATTTAATCTGCACATTCCCTCGTTCGTTCCAAGCTTCGAGGTAATTCGGTTGGATTTTAAGTGCCCCATCAAAAGAAGCGATCGCTTCTTCATACCGTTGTAAGTGGTCTAACGCCTTACCTCGACCAGTCCAAGCATCCAAATAATTCCGCTGGATTTGAATAGCTTTATCGTAAGCTTCAAGGGCGTCTTCATAGCGCTTCAACTCTAGAAGACTATTCCCTTGACCCTTCCAAGCTTCAGCGTATTCTGGTTTGAGTTCAACAGCCCGACTATAAGCATTAAGGGCATCTTTATAGCGCTTCAACTCCAAGAAAGTTTCGCCTCGCTGATACAAATCAGTAGCGTTGGTAGACTTGAGCAAGCTAACTATTGCAATTGTTACTACCATCCCCACACCGAGCGCAGCAATTGCAATTAAAACTTTGTAAAGAAGTGGTTTAAATAATTTTGGTTTGGCAATAAAAGATTTTGGTGATGAGGCAAGGGGTAAAGCGACAGTAGCACTAGTAGCGGTAGTTAAGTCTTTCAGTGCTTGTAAGGCTGAAGCCGCCGACTGGTAGCGCTCCCGGAAGTCGTAGCGCACCATCTTATCTAAGACTTTTGCTAACTCAGGGGTGACTACTGCTGGGTCATGCCAACTAATTTCACCCGTATCAGGGTGTATTGGCAGTTGGTCAGGACTTATACCAGTAAGGGCTTGAATCCCAACCATTCCTACAGCATAAACATCACTGCTTAATCTAGGGTTGCCATTAGCTTGTTCGCTAGGTCGATAACCCGCCGTGCCGATCGCAATTGTAAAGCTTGTCTTACCCTCCTTGATTACATGAGTACTAACTTGTTTAACAGCCCCAAAATCAATCAAAACCAGCTTGCCATCTTGCTGGCGTCTAATTAAGTTGCGCGGATTAATATCGCGATGAATGACGTTGTGCTGATGTACAAACTCTAAGATTTCCAGGATATTGCTTAATAAAGAAATCACCTGATCTTCACTTAGTTGCTTGCCAGGTGTGAGTTCTTTACTCAGGTCATCCCCTGCAATTAGTTCCTGCACTAGATAAAATTCTTGATTTTCTTCAAAGTAAGCAAAAAGCTGAGGAATTTGCTCGTGACTTCCCAACTGGTACAAAACTTTGGCTTCTGTATCAAATAGACGCCTTGCCGTCTCTAATGACGACGGGTCGGTGGCTTGAGGCTTTAGCTGCTTAACAACACACTGATGATTGCCTGGGAGGTGTCTATCTTGGGCGATGAATGTCTTACCAAACCCACCTTGTCCCAATTGAGTAAGGATTTCATAGCGTCCACCGATTGTTTCTCCTAGACCCAAGTTCATGCGGCTTTACCAAGGGAATGCAAGCATCGTAGCCGACCCTACTCGATTTTTGCACAGAACTCTGGCAGCTCGCGGACACTACTGGTGTTTCTCTATGGGTAGGAGGACTATAAGCTGTAGAGGGCACAACAATGCGCTGCCCTTATATGCAAGACTACTAGTCTTCAGACCAATGTTTAGCTCTGGTAAGCGCTTTTTGCCAAGTTACAAAGTTTTCCAGCGCTGGTGTGGCTTGCTCACTCGGCTCGAAAACCCGGTCGATTTGGCGACGGCTAACCAACGTTTCGTAATTATCCCAGAAACCTACAGCTAAACCAGCCGCCAAAGCAATACCCTGCACGGTAGTATCGCGCACAACCGGGCGATCAACAGGAATTCCCAACACATCCGCCTGAAACTGCATCAGGAAGTTATTTTCGCAGGCTCCCCCGTCTGCTTTCAGCCGCTTAATTTCATGGCTGCTACATTCATTCATCGCCTGCACCACTTCTTTGACTTGATAAGCGATCGCCTCCAATACCGCCCGTACCATATGTTCCTGCCGCACGCCCCCAGTCAGTCCTAAAAAGGCTCCACGAGCGCTCATATCCCAATGAGGTGCGCCGAGTCCGCTCAAGGCAGGCACGAAGTAAACACCACCATTATCTGCTACCTGGTTAGCCATCCGCTCCGTATCGGCAGCAACTTGAATCAGCTTGATACCATCCCGTAGCCATTGAATGCAGGCTCCTGTGGTAAACATACTCCCTTCCAAGGCATAACCGACTTCCGGGGCACCCGTCTGGGTAGCTTGAGTCCAGGCGACGGTAGAAAGAAGTTGATGGTGCGATCGCATAATTTGAGTTCCCGTATGAGCAACCAGGAAACTACCCGTCCCATAGGTGCATTTCATCAAACCAGGGCGATTACAGCCGTGACCAAATAGAGACGCCTGTTGGTCACCCAAAACTGCCATAATCGGAATTTCCGCACCCAACAGCTTGGCATCGGTAACACCAAATTCTCCTAAGCTGGGCAGAATCCTCGGCATCAAGTGAGCTGGAATCCCGAACAACTCCAGCAGCTTGTCATCCCACTGGAGCGAGGTCAAATTCATCAGCATCGTCCGGCTGGCATTGCTATGGTCAGTGGCATGAACCTTTCTTCCTGTCAGATTCCACAGCACCCAGCTATCAATCGTCCCAGCTAGAACGTTTTCCAGGTGAACTTCTGGTTGATTTGGCAGAACCCGTTCTAGTAACCAGGCGAGTTTGGTTGCTGAGAAATAGGCATCCAGAACTAACCCAGTGCGATCGTAAATCTCTTCAGCATAGCCTTGCTCTCTCAACTGATTACATAGAGGAGCTGTACGTCGGTCTTGCCAAACAATAGCCTTATGTAGAGGTTGACCTGTGTTCTTGTCCCACAAAAGACAGGTTTCGCGCTGCACCGTCAGTCCAATAGCGGCAATCTGAGACGGCTCAATATTGGCTTTTTGCACTACCGTCTGCATAATCCAGCAGGTGTCCTGCCAGATTTCATTGGGGTCATGCTCTAACCATCCCGGTTGGGGGTAGTACTGAGTTAGTTCTTTATAGGATTGACTAACAATGTTACCTTCTACGTCAAACAGGAAGCCTCGGTTACCCGTCGTACCGAGGTCGAGGGCTAGGATGTAGCCTGGGTTGTGACTTGTAAATCCCATTTTCATCCTCTAAGGGAACAATGAATTCTGCTTAATATAAGAGAGTTCTTTACCACGTGTGGATGCCAGTAATGCTATAACGACTGCAACGTTAAACTCTAATAAAGTTTTACCGATAGACGGCAAGCTGCTTTTAAAACTTGTCTCCAAGAGGTGACAGGTTGTAACACAAAATGTCTAACACAGGGAATTGCCTCTATAATCACTATTCCAGCGTCAGACGTTAAATTTGTTGGTATGAGTGACAAGAATGAAAGCTTCAAAATAGTTAGTGATAACCGACAAGCCCGTTTCCGCTACGAAATTTTAGAGACTTACGAAGCGGGGATCGAGCTAAAGGGGACGGAGGTTAAGTCTATTCGTGAGGGCAAGGCAAATTTGCGCGATGGATATGCCCTGATTCGTGGTGGTGAAGCTTGGCTGCTGAACGTGCATATTTCCCCTTACCAAAGCAGTAGCGATTATTTCAATCATGACCCACGTCGCACGCGCCGATTGTTGCTGCACAAGAAGGAAATCCGCAAGCTCATCGGCAAGGTGGAACAGGAGGGTTTGACGCTCGTGCCTTTAAAAATGTACCTAAAGCAGGGCTTAGTCAAAATCACCATTGCTCTGGGTAAAGGTAAAAAGCTCCATGACAAACGAGAAAGTTTGAAGGAACGTCAGGACAAGCGAGAAATGGCACGAGCCACGAAACGTTATTGATTAGTTATTTTTAACATCCTCTCCGCCCTAGCCGGAACGGAGATTCCCTAGCAATCAAATAGGTTTATTGAAGTGTTGAAAGGGTGGGCACTGCCGACTAGAACTGGAAAAGCTAATTCTAGCGTTGGTGTTCAGTGCCTACCCTACGGTTATTGAGAATGGTGCAAGAAGTCAGTTAAACAGGCTCGGTCAAAGGTTGATTAGCGGTTGAGGTGTCAGTCATTGGGGCAGTGTAGTAACTGGCAATAATAGCTACCATCAGCCACCAGAGGGTACTGACTTCAGGGCGATACCAGACGGTGTCTACAAGACCGTGGGACAGCATACCAAACATAGCCGCGATCGCAGCGAGGAGCCAAAATCCCTGTGGGTTAGCTGACGCCCGCAGACGACGCAATTGCTGGATTCCTTGGTTAAAGGTGACAATTAGCAGCCAAAGGAAACAACAAAAGCCAATAAAACCCGTTTCTACAGCAACTTCTAGGAAGATGGAGTAGGCACTCAAGGCACTGAAGCGAGCCTTCATGTATTGGGGATAGATTTTGTTAAACGCTGTGTTGCCAGGTCCGATGCCGAGGATCGGGCGATCGCGTATCATTTCGATTACAGATGACCAAACATTTATCCGGAAGTTGTTACTACTATCTTTGCGACCGATAAAGATACTGAGAACGCGATCGCGCATGGGTTCTACAAATAGCATCGCCAGAACAAGGATTCCAGCCGAACCTCCTAGCAGCGCTGGCATTGCCCAACGACGCCACCGAGCAGGTAACTGAGGGATGTACCAGAACACTAGCAGTACCAAGAAGGCGAAAAGACACACCACAAAGCCAATCCAACCGCCGCGACTAAAGGTCAAGATTAGACAAGTGGAATTGACAATAAACATTGTTAATGCTAGAGCTTTGGGTAGCCACCGCTGCCAAACGAATACGGCTGCCAGACTCAAAGCCACTGCGGGAATCAAATACCCAGCCAGCAAATTAGGATTACCAAGATAGCTATAAACTCGCGTCAGCTTAGCCGTGGGGGACTCTGGGTCAACCCAGGTTGCCAGTTGTGGCGCCCCAAAACGCGACTGCCGCAGGCCGTAAATAGTGACAATCAGCGAGATATGGAGAAAGAGACCAATGATTAGAGAACGAATGCGAGGCGATCGCAATAGCCGCGCCATCAGCGCAAAAAACAGCAAATAAAGCGTTAGCTTCATTAATCCCGTAGCCGCCGCTTTCTGCACGGGTGAAAAGGCTGTTGCCACCGTGGCAACGCCCCAGTACAACAACACCAACAGATGAATAGGCGTCACCTTTAGGGGCAATCCTTTGGGATAAACGGTCTCATCCGATAAAGTTAGCAACACCCAAAATGCCGCCCCAGCAGCTAACAAGACGCCTAACAGGGCATTGGATACAAAAGGGGCTAGAGCAAACACCAACGCCACTAACAAAGCCCCTATCGGCTCAGACCACTGCATGAGCCAACTTCCCTGACGCCAAGATTGTAGCAATCCTACGACGCGATACAAGTAGCTAGCGCCTCGCCACTGATATAGGTGCAAATTTGAGAGAGTAAACTGTTGCCAAACTGAATTCATAAGTTGTTTGTTGTTGTGTGCGCTACGCGCATGCTACGCAACTGTTGTTTGTTGGCAAGTTAATAGCCAAGATACCAACAAGCAATCAATGACAGATTATCTAGGAAGCGGCTTCCGCTCTTTAGGAGCGTTGCCCTTGTCTAGAGAGGCATGATTAAACAGATTTGCGATCGCTGTTCACTTGATTCCGGACTCTAGACTACAACTTTTCATCCACTGACTCCAACTGAGGCAGACTGATAACATAGCGATAGCCTGATTCTAATGAGCCTTGAACGGAAATTTGCCCTTTGTGTAGTTCTGCCAAATGACAGCTCAGGATTAGCCCCAGACTTTCACGAGAGTCATCATCTGTGGGTGTCTTATTCAGTTCCTGCGTCAAACTAAAGCCTGCCAAAAGGGAAGCACCTGAAATGATTTGATTAACAGGTGGTTGGTAAGAATCCAAGGCTAAGCCCCTGCTTTCGGTTTTGTTAGCGATCGCTGGGAGTTCTAAATTATCTGAAACGGTAGCCACAGAGGCAGACACGGGTAAGGATGATGAATGGATTCCCCCATACACCGGAGGTATACCATCTCCCAGCCAGGGATGAGAAACCCAAACGGCGATTTTAAGCTTGTTGCTTTTACGAGAAACGTGGAGGCGAACTTCACCTTGTGGTTCAGCCGAGTGAATCATACTAAAGACCAAGTAGTACAGCAGTTGCCGCACCTTGTTTTTGTCCAGCAACCAAATACGACTCCCAGGCTCTACTGACAAACGTATCTGTTGCTGTCTAGCTTGAGCCATCTCGGACAGGCTATTGATTGCCTGTTGACACAGCATTTCGATATCCACCGATGTCAGATAAAGTTTTTCAGTAGTTTCATTCAAAAGACCAAGAGCCACAATTTCTTCAACCAGAGTCACCAGATGCTGACCACTGCGATGGATAATTTCCAGGTATTCTTGCTGTTTGCCCGTTAGAGGGCCGTATACTTGACGACTTAGCACACTCGCCATTCCCATCACCGAAGTTAGAGGCGTTCGCAGTTCCTGTGTTAGCTGAGTGAGCAATTTGACTTTAATGGAGTTAGTTGAAGTAACGGAACTAGACGAACCGTTGAGGCTGTTTTTTTTCTTGGTTTTCGAGCCGGACTGCCGTCCATTAAAGGAGCGAGCGCCTGCTAACGATTCGGGAAGCAGGCGGATAGAGCTTGTTGGCTCTTGCTTTAAAAGACAATTCCGCTCAAATTCACTCACACTCCAGCGTGCTGTAATTGCTAGAAAATCACGGTCTTTGGTCGTAAAGCAACGCGGCTCCCAATCCATCACTGCCAGCGTGCCTAAACATTGTCCATCTGCTGTCAAGAGCGGCGCACCCAAGTAAGCACGGATACCGTAGTACCCAACCAACAAACTACTCGCAAAGACGGGGTTAGCGGCTGTATCGTGAATTGCCAAAACTTGATGACTATCGACCACATAGGTGCAAAAGCTCTCAAGGCGGGGTATCTGACGCGATTGTGCTAACTGATTCATTAACCCGACTCTGGATAAACCAACAGCGGATTTGATCAGTAGCTGATCTTGCATCATTACACCCAAGATACAGATGGGTGCATCCAAAAATCGGGCAGCCGTTTGAGTTGCTTCGTCAAAAACTGGGACAATCTCGGCGTCGAGTAGACCTAGCTCCCTAAGCGTCGCCAGTCGTTTTTGTTCTCTTGCAATCGGCGTCAAATTATCTAAACGACAAAAAATCCTATTTTCCGGATCGACCATAACAACCTCTATCCCTACATACTGCTTGCATCGCGGTTCTTCGTGCGACTGAAGTGTTATCCGCCATACATAAAGTTCCCTAGATAACACCCAGAACAAACAGATTGCGTTATGGAGATTGCTTGAGGCTAGAAATCCTAGACCTCAAAAGCACAATTGTGGTCTTTCGTTCTTATTCCCTTCCTGCCAGAAGATTACCGATTACCTGCTCTCCCTGCCTCCCCTGCTACCTCAGCATCGATATTCTTAAGACCGGGAAGAGAGTAATGACCCCCAGTAGCAATGCTAGGGGGCTGACTCAGCAATCCTCCGCTTCTACTTTGAGCTAGTCCAAGCTGGGTGAGAGAGTAAAGAAGCCATTACCCGCACACCCCGTAGCTGATTGGAAAGCGGCAGATGACCTCTAGGGGCACTGAGATCCCAGGTAAACTCATGGGGATATCGAGTCCAGTTGTTTCCAGTCTTCCAACCGATTTTAGGCCAAAGCTTTTCCCAGTTTTTGCTCAAAGACAGCCAAAGCTCGCGCTGCACAGAAAAGCCAAATTTACCTTGAGAGTGGATGAACCACAGGGTATTAATGGTTTGCAGATCGGTAATGGGGAAGTTCTCGACTTCAGAAAAGTACAGCCACTTTCTCTGCACCGCCATAGGTCCTGCTAACTCACAGAGTTTTTCCAGGGTTAGACGATCAGCGGCAAGAAAGTCTTGCTTGACGAGCAGTTGTTGCAGGGTCGTGTAATCAAGACCTCTTTCAGAGTGTAGAGGTACGATGCCAGTGGGAAAATAAGTTTGCAGAAATTCCTTGGTATCTGCTGTATCGGCGTCATAGAGGGATTGGTAAGCTAGACCTGCAATGACATCGGCAGACGTTGACTGTCGCTCTTTTAAAAAGTTCATTAGGACTTCTAAACCAGCCGCGCCTGTGCTAACTAGTTCTGGAATTAGCTGAAGTTGTTTTTTTTCAGTACTAGACTGCAACTGGCGTGTTAGTTCGGCAATCTTGCTGGAATCTTCTGTTACTGGGGCAGTTGTTTGGTCTGTCATGAAGCGGCTTTGAAAGAGGTTGCGGCAATAGATTAATTGTGAGGGAGGAAGTAGCAGCCATAACAAAATTCAGCACTCCTGCTGAACGAGTAATAGTAGGTTACTCAGTCCGTGCTTGGAGAATGCGGTCAATAATCGCGCTGGTTGAGGTTGGTACTTCTACTTTCACTAACTCGATCCGCCCCCCGTAGGCTTGAACAACGGGTGCTTCTGGTAGGGTCGAGTGGCTGTAGTCGCCCCCTTTTACATAAACCTCTGGCTCAAGTGCTTGGATTAAACAAGTAGCTGTGGTTTCCGAGAAAATCACGACGCCATCGACAAATTTGAGGCTGGCGAGAACTTCTGCCCGTTGTGTTTCGGGAACAAGTGGTCGAGGCGGAAATCCTGGTTTGTTAGGCTTAATCGTTTGTACTGATTGATCGCTATTTAACCCCACGACGAGCGATCGCCCCAAGGATTTGGCAACCTGTAAATACCGGACGTGACCAGCGTGCAACAGGTCAAAGCAGCCGTTAGTAAATACTAGCGGTCGCCACTGGTCGGGGTTTGAGGCGATCGCTTTTTGCAGTTCGATCAAGCTGTAGATGCCTGAATCATTGGT
>JALYGX010000243.1 GCA_030776905.1 Cyanobacteriota bacterium
GCTTGACATTACAAGCTGGCGTTGATATCTTCCCTGTTGATGCTTTCTCTGCCGGATTTAGCGCTTACGAAGATTCCTTAGAGGAGGTAACGCTGCGGATTAGAGAATGGTTGCTACTAGCACAGGAAACCATTGCACCTCGGATTTGGGATGCTACGGCGGCGATGGCAGATCGCATGGCGTACTGGGCAGAACGGAACTGGAAAATTTATACCGAATCCGATCTGGATCGTTACACATTTAGTGTGGCTGGGGCGGTGGGATTTCTACTTTCCGATTTATGGGCTTGGTACGATGGGACACAGACCAATCGTACTGAGGCATTGGGGTTTGGTCGGGGATTACAAGCGGTCAATTTTCTGCGTAACCATACCGAGGATTTGGGACGTGGAGTTGACTTCTTCCCAGAAGGATGGAGTGCAGAGGATATGCAGGGATATGCTCGTCGCCATCTCGTGCTAGCTGATGCTTATACCAACGCGCTTCCGGCTGGCCCTGCTTTGGACTTCTGTCAAATTCCTCTGACTTTAGCTCATGGCACCCTGGATGCTCTGGCTCATGGTAAAGATAAACTTAGCCGCAGTGATGTTCTTGCACTCATCGAGCAGGTGAGGAATATGAGCAAGTAAATGCTGTTGCTAGGGTTGGAGCTAATGGGGTCGATCGCGGTTTGCCGCCCACTAGATTCAACTTGTCACAGTGCGATCGCCTTTTCACTGTCAAGTTAAGTGCCACACAATTGTCCTAAATTCTGTCAAACGTTAAGCTCGTCCATACAACTCAAAAATGAGCTTTTTACATCCTGTTACATAACTCACCATCGCCTGGAAAAGATACTGGCATTAACTTGACAGTTTCACCATTTTTTGAATTAACAAGCAATAAACATACATACGAAACCTATGATGAAGACTTTGCTGCTAAATCCACCGTCATTTGAAGGATTTGATGGGGGAGCTAGCTCTCGCTGGCCTGCAACACGGGAGATTGAATCCTATTGGTATCCAGTCTGGCTTGCTTATCCCGCCGCCATGATTCCCGAAAGTCGGTTACTCGACGCGCCGCCTCACGGAGTTTCACCAGAAGAAACGATCAAAATTGCTACCGACTACGATTTTGTCGTTCTCTTCACTAGCACGCCGGGATTTTGTAGTGATGTACGCTTGGCAGAAGTGATGAAGGCAGCAAAACCTTCATTGAAAATTGCCTTTGTTGGACCTCACGTCACCACGCAACCGGAAGAAAGTTTAATGGCAAGCGAAGCCATTGACTTTGTGACTCACAAAGAGTTTGATTACACGGTTACAGAATTCGCTTCGGGGATGCCTCTTGAAGAAATCAAGGGCGTGAGTTTCCGCAAAGATGGCAAGATTGTCCATACCGAAAAACGGTTGCCAATTGAAAATCTAGACGCACTTCCTTGGGTGACACCCATCTACAAGCGGGACATGGACTACACCCGCTACAATGTGCCCTTTCTCTTACACCCCTACATTTCCTTCTACACCACACGCGGTTGCCCTGCCAAGTGTACATTTTGTTTATGGCCTCAGACCTTCGATGGTCATATGTGGCGACAGCGCTCAGTCGATGATGTTGCCAAGGAAGTAAAACACGCCCTGGAACTCTTCCCTGATGTCAAAGAAATCTTTTTTGATGATGATACATTCACCATCGGCAAAGAGCGGGTGTTAGCGCTTTGCGAAAAATTTAAGCCCCTTAACTTTACCTGGTCTTGTACGTCCCGCGTCCACGTTGACTTGGAAACTCTACAAGCTATGCGTGCGGCTGGTTGCCGCCTGTTTATCGTTGGCTTTGAGTCAGGAAATCCTCAAATCCTCAAGAACATTAAGAAGGGGGCATCGATTGAACAAGCTCGCGAGTTCATGAAGAACTGCAAAAAGGCTGGCATTGTCGTTCACGGTGACTTCATCATCGGCTTACCCGGTGAAACGCGAGAGACTATTGAGGAGAGTCTCCAGTTCGCCAAAGAACTTGACTGCGAAACTATCCAAGTTTCAATTGCCCATGCTTACCCAGGTACTGAGTTTTACGACTTTGCCCAAGCGAATGGATACTTCCGCTCTGATGTTGATATGACGGATGAAACGGGACATCAGTTACCTCACATCGAGTATCCAGGTCTATCAAGGGGTGAGATGATGGAAGCCGTTGAGTACTTCTACGATCAGTACTACTTCCGCCCTCGGATTGTGGCGCGTATCGTCAAGAAAGCGATTTTCGACTCGAAGGAACGTAGCCGTCTCTATAAAGAAGCTCAGGAGTACCTTAGCCTACGTGCCAAGCGCAAGCAATTTGTTGCTAGCCAACGGTCTTAAGTAGCAACGAAAGCACTCTCCTGTAGGGTGGGTGTTGCCCACCTTACTGATCACTGTTCAAAAGGCGATATGAATTTGCTAAATGTTTTGATGCAGATAATTGCTGCTCATCATAAAAACATCAGTTGATGACTCACTCTCAAACTCAACGTCAAGCTGTGTCGTCCCATGAGGCGATCGCGCGATCGCACCGTCGGTTCATCATTATCAACGGTGATGATTTTGGCTTTTCTTCTGGTGTGAATCGTGCCATCATCAAAGCCCATGAGCAGGGGGTGTTGACAAGTACCAGTCTAATGGTGACGGGTCAAGCCTTTGAGGAAGCCGTTGGTCTGGCGAAAGCTCACTCCCATCTGGCAGTCGGGCTACACCTCGTTTTGGCTAAAGGCAAGGCAGTACTGCCTCCCTCGCAGATTCCACACTTGGTCGATGAGAAGGGCAACTTTTGTAACGCACCCAGTCGCGCTGGGTTGCATTACCAGCTAAATGCTGAGGCACGTCGGGAACTACGGCTGGAAATCCGCGCTCAACTAGAAAAGTTCTACGAAACGGGACTGCGATTATCTCACGTTGATGGTCACTTACATCTGCACTCGCATCCGGTGGTGATGCGTGCCTTAGTCGAACTCGCTGATGAATTTAAAATCGAGGTCATCCGTTTGCCTTGTGAGGAACTGAGGTTGACTCTAAATCTCGATCGCAGTGACCTTCAGAGTAAGCTGCTTTGGTCATTTGTTTTTGGTAGACTCCGGCGCTACGGGGAGCGCTTGCTGAGATCGAAGGGAATTGGTTTCGTCGATCGCGTTTATGGTTTACTCCAGACGGGTCGAATGACTGAAACCTACTTAGTCGGTTTAATTCCGCAAATTCGTGCAAACCTGGTAGAAATTTATTCCCATCCAGCGATCGCGATTCCTGGCGAACCCAAACCTGATGGTTTAGCGGCGGAAGAATTCGAGGCTCTATTGAGCGATCGAGTCCGCCAGACACTTGTGAAGAGTGGCTTTGAGCTGACCAACTACAACAATCCAGAGGTCATTGCCGCTTGTCGCGCCCAGTCTTGACACGCTCTTCAGGCATGACAATTTAAAAAGCGACAATCAGAACGGTCATTAGTCTTTTTGCCCCTCCTAAACGAATGACAAATGACAACTGACTAATCACAAATGAAGCTTAACCGCTAAGTGGATAGACAAAGCTAAAATTGAGTGACTTCCACAATGTTGCACATCGCCTTGGGAAGGTCAGAAGATAAATCTACTTTCAGGCAGCGTTAAGAGTGCCAAACTAACATGGAAAGTGAAACAGTCAGTGTTATTATTCCAGCGTTCAATGCCCAAGATACGATAGTTGAAGCTGTGGAGTCTGTCATTCATGGTAGCTACCAAACTATTGAAATCCTCATCATTGATGATTGTTCAACAGATGATACTGGGAAAGTTCTTAGCCAACTAGCGGAAAAATATTCTCAAATTCAACATTATACAAATGAAGTAAATTCGGGAATTTCTAAATCTAGAAATTTTTTAATCAACCGAGCAACTGGTAAATATGTTGCTTTTTTAGATAGCGATGATACTTGGGAAGCTAATAAATTAGAAAAGTGTCTCCAGACTCTCAGAGAAAATCCAGATATTAAAGCCGTGGGTCACGCTTTGCGTTATCTGGATAAAAAAGGTAGGAAGTTAGGTTATATGTCCGCTTATCCAACAACTAAAGAAGAACTAAAGACTTTAAACGAGCATGGCGAATTGCCAATTTTTTTTCCGTCTACAGTAGTGATAGAACGAGAAATATTACTTCAAGAAGGAGGGTTTCTTGAGGATTGGGAGGTAGGGGAAGATACAGAGTTATTTGCCCGAATTGCTCCGTATGGTTTTTTAGCTCTAACAGAACCTTTGGGTAACTATCGTTTGAAAGGAGGGTCTTTAACAGATAAGTATTGGCTGAGAAAGAGGCTTTCCACTGATTGCGTTAGGGAGAACGTCCGCAGAAGAAGAAATGGAGAAAAGGAGATAACTTTACAAGAATATGAAGAAGACTTTTTAAAAAATACTCCCCCTCTAAAAAAGTTAAATATCCTGAGGAAACTTCTTGCAACTCGATATATGAGGAAGGTCGGCGAAAATTGGTTGAATCAAGAAATCATCAAAGCACTTACTTATGGAGTCTTAGTGATAGTCTTAAATCCTCAAGAAATCCGCAGTAAGCTTCAAAGATTAAAACGTAATTAAAAGTATATTCATCTTTATTAAAGAAGCTTCTGTAAGCTTAGTTGTAGTAACTTTACTTCTTTACTTAGGCCATTGCTTGTCGTATTCAACTTGACCGTAGTCCAGTTTTATGATGCGGTCTGCCACATGAAAATAGTGGTCATCGTGGCTGATTACTAAAACTGTTTTACCGTTCTGGCTGAGATTTGGGAGAAACTCAGTATAGAATATTTCCTTAAATACTGGGTCTTGGTCAGCTGCCCACTCATCAAACAGATAAATCGGTCTATTTTCCAAGTAAGCTGTAAGCAAAGCCAATCGTTTACGCTGTCCTTGGGAAAGTGCAGTGGTAGAGAGTTTCCCATTTTCGACTTTCACTTTATGGTCGAGCTGGAGTTGCTTTAAATAGTCTTGGGCTTGAAGATCTAAGTTAGTGTTTTCTATTCCTAAAAGTCGCTCAAATAAATAGAAGTCAGAAAAAACGACTGAGAAATGCTGACGATACCATTCTCGATTCTGTTCATTAATTAACTGTTCATCTAGCCATATTTCTCCAGATTCAGGAATATAAAGTCCAGTAATTAACTTGGCTAAGGTAGATTTACCGCTACCATTACCACCCACAATAAATACTACTTCTCCCGGTTGAAGCTTTAGGTTAATTGGACCTAGAATAAAGCCGCCGTCTTCTTGCTCTGTCTGGTAAGGATAGGTGACACCGTTGAGTTCTAGGCGCTGCCCAAAGCAATTTCGGGGAGATGGAATGGTTGAAGCTGACGTTCCTATCGTTGGTACCACTTCGCTTTCGGCACGACTGGCTAGAGATAAACCCAGAGATTCGATCTTCTGCAAAGCAACACTTGCTCTACTTAACAGTGGAAGATTGTTCACCAGGTTGTTCATTGGCAACATTAAGTAAGCAAAAGTTAAAACGTAGCCTGAGAGAGCTAGGGGACTAATAGTAATTAATTTGGGAAGTGCGAATAGCACAAAACCAATGGCAAAGAAAAACAGCAGCTTTCCCCAGCTAGATGTTGTTGCAAAAAGGGTTAAGCCCTGAACATTGTGACGCCGGAACTCCGTAGCTGTGGATTGTAAGTCTTCAGAAAGAAAAACTTGACGGCGTGGGGAGTGTAGCTTTAGTTCCTTAACTCCTTCAGTAAGGGTACGAAAGTGAGTAAATAGCGAGTCTTGCTCCTCACGGGCAAGGGCAAGCAATTTTCCCCCTCTTTTTAAGAGCCATTGGCAACTTCCCAGCGCCACTCCTGAAAAGGCAAAAATCATTAGAGATACTACCCAAGAAAGCCAAGTTATATAGAATAAACAACCTGCTACAATTGCCAAATCGATGCACATAAACGGAACTACGAAAACAGCGTTGGCAACCGCTTGAACATCCTCTGTAAGAGTGGCGAGTAATCGCGGCGTTCCTAACTGTTCTAGATGACTCAATTGTGATGCAAGAATCTGGCGACTCAGGCGCAACCGCAGTTGGAAGATGGCATCCTGAGACAAACGAATCAGCACCACTTGAGAAATGATACTGGTGATGAGTGCAACGATCGCTAATCCGAGAAAGCCCCAGAACAGCGTTGTCAGCGACAATGTGCTATCTTGACTGACGGCACGGCTAATGAGAGCAATCAGCGCCGCACTACTTCCGCCACTCAAGAATCCGGTGACAACTGCGATCGCTACCATACGCCAGGAAGAACGCAGGAGAAAATAAATTAAATTCATGACAAGTGATGGCAAACCAAGTTGGCGGGCACTCCAAGGGTTGACATAAGTGACATTAAAAAGTAATTCATCCTATCATCCCAACAGTAGAAACTGACGTGCCTTCTAAAAGAGGAGGAGATAAATCGGATTTTGTATCATATCCACTTTTTGGGTAGATTCTAAGGCTAATGGAAATTTTTAGCTTTGCTTCTTTAACAACTTATAGCTTGACAATTATTAATTTCCTGCTGCTAATCCTATCGCTATCAGCAGTCTTGTTTTACTGTAATGCGATTTATGCAGGTTTAGCTTACCTTCGTAGTCCTTATCCCAGCGATGGCGATTTTCAGCCACCCGTTACCATCCTGAAACCCATTTGTGGACTGGATAGAGATGCTTACGAAAATCTCGCTTCCTTTTGCCAGCAGGACTATCCAGACTATCAGATTATCTTCGCTGTGTTAGAGAGCGAAGACCCTGCGATAGAACTGGTACACAAGATTATTCACTACTTCCCAAATTTGGATATTCAACTGGTAGTAGGCGATACCTGCCCAGAGTTGAGCCAATGCACAATTGGTACAAACCGTAAGGTTATCAATCTAACAAATGCCGCTCCTCTTGCCAAGCATGACATTCTGCTGATTGCCGATAGTGATATCCGAGTCGGGGCAGATTACTTGCAGCGAGTTGTTCAACCCCTCGAACAGGCAAATGTTGGTGTTGTCACTTGTCCGTATCGTTCTTCAGCACAGGGGTGGGTAACTATCCTGGAGGCTATTGGAACGGCTACTGACTTTCATGCCGGGGTTTTAGTCAGCCAGCAACTAGAGGGAATAAAGTTTGCCCTCGGTTCAACAATTGTAATCAGGAAAGACGTACTGGACGAGATCGGGGGCTTCAGTGCGATCGCTGATTACCTGGCAGACGACTTTCAACTGGGTAACCTCCCGGCTCGCTTGGGTTACAAAGTAGTACTCTCTAACTATG
>JALYGX010000244.1 GCA_030776905.1 Cyanobacteriota bacterium
GCAGTTGGGTTTACCAAACCGGGGTCATCTGGAAGAGATTCTCAGTAAGAAGCGGGCGTTTCTCACGCAGTATCAAACCCGATTGGAACTGCTGCCTCAGCAAACGGGTGCGCTGTTCTTCATTCACGACAAGTTAGCCGGAGTGGAAATTGCTCCTAGTGCGGCTTACTTCCAGGAATTGTGGATGCCTTTGGTGTGCTTCTGCTACGGCGTTGCTGCCATGTATGAAGAGAAAGATATCGAGGTGAGAAAGCCGTTGATTCCCTTCTCTGCCAGCAATCTCCAGGAATTGAGAGAGCAACTGCATTTCTTGCGTCTTCAGCGTCAGGAACAGGTACGCAACTGGCTTGCCCAGACGCCTGCGGAACAGTTTGAACTCAAGGAAGAGGAACGGTTCCTCAGCCTCCGACTACAAACGGTGACTGGCAAGAATTTTGCCGGACAGTTTGTGGAAGAGGAAGGGCGTCTGGTGTATGCTTCGCTGTTTGCCAAGCCTGGATATCTTTACCAAAACAAATGACGCCTTTGGGAAATCTGTAGCATGATGTATTACATAGGGAACTGAGTCAGGCAAAGACGTGACTAGCTGATTCCAAGTCACCAACTAAAACGTCATAGCGCTGACCGCCTGTCCCACTATAATTACTTCATTGCAGCATTTCCTGAGAAACAGCGATCGCAATCTCGGTACGACTTGAGTCTCTCCCCTTATAAAGGGGAAGAAGCCAAATTTCTTTCCTTGCCGAGGAACACGAGAATATTGAAGTGCTTGCTGCCTGTCCCCCCTAACAAGTTTCTGAGTAGGAACTGTGCAAGGCTCAATTTTTGCCACGGTGGCATCTGCGTCTCGTTTACGCAGGCTGGGGGTTCGACTCCTCCCCTCGGCTTTTTCATAACACAATACAACAGCAGAGCCTAACTCCAAGCTCGGAAAAACGTATTGTCTTCCCAGCTAGCAACTGTACGTTGCTCAATGTCTCTCAAAGCTGTCTCGGCAAGGGGCTGAAATGCCCGTGCTACTTCCACATTGGACTCTAGCTGGGCAACGGTTTCGGCGGCAATCACGCAACAATGCACTCCAGGCTGGGATAAGGTATATCCCATTGCTTGGTGCATCCCATCTAAAACTCCAGGTTTGAACAAACGTCCATAAGCTGGGATTTTCATAGCAATAACACCGATATTCTTCTCACGCGCAACAGGTAGCACGGTAGGAATAAAGGGACGGGGATGGTGTTTGTCTGCGGCGTTGATGCAAATGAGGGTAGTGTCAAAGGGGTAGCGACGCAATCCTTCAACGATGATATCCGGCTCGTGATGTCCGGTGATGCCAACGAAGCGCACGAGTTTTTGTGCTTTAGCTTCTTCTAAGGCTTTAGCGGCTCCATCTTTACTAAAGATTTTGTCGAGTTCTTCCTGATACGAGACGTGGTGCAGTTGCCAGAGGTCGAGGTGGTCGGTGTTGAGGCGTTTTAGCGATCGCTCTAATTGCCGCCACGCTCCATCGCGATCGCGTTTATCAGTCTTACTTGCCAGAAATATCTTATCTCGGTGTGCTGGCAACACCTTCCCTAAATTATCTTCACTCGGTCCATAGTCAGCAGCCGTATCGAAGTAGCGGATACCCAATTCCAAAGCACGCTGGATAATTGCTACAGCATCCTTCTCTCGATTCTCCCAGGATAAGGGAGTTTGTCCTGCCCCCCCTAAACCAAAAATTGGTACGCGGACACCCGTGTTGCCTAATACTCGTTCGGGCATAACTGTTGTACTGGGTGACTGGTCTCGTGACGCAGAGGTAAGATTTTGTTTTAACCCTGCACCTCCGATAAGTCCACCAGCAACAGCAACGCTCGTCGTTAAGAATGTGCGTCTCGTGGTTTTTCGGGTCATCTACTGTAGCTCCGCTTTTGCTTTTATGGGGTCTACCAAGCCGGAGTATGACTGCTGACTGGCTAGATCACTCGTAAGCTAACACCAGTATTGGACAATCTCATCCCAACAAAGACGTATTTAGTTTCTCCTTCCTTAATATCTAAAATAATGCGTCCTGGGTTGGTGCTAGTAACACTAACCTAGGACGACTTCTCCCTCATGAACGTGCCATGAAAGGAGCCTTATTCATTTCTACTGTGCGTTAATAATGCTCCGCAGCATCCATGCAGTCTTTTCATGAACGCGCAGGCGACCAGTTAATAAGTCTGCTGTAGATTCGTCGTTTCCTTTTTCAGTAGCAGGGAATACAGAGCGTGCTGTCTTCGCTACAGCTTCATTCCCTTCTACCAGTAAGCGCACCATTTCGTCAGCAGAGGGAACTTCACGGGTTTCTGGAATTGAACTTAATTCTGCAAACTGGCTGTAAGAACCGGGAGCAAAAACGCCCAAAGCTCTAATTCGTTCGGCAATCTCATCAACAGCCGTAGCTAGCTCTGTGTATTGTCCCTCAAACATCAGATGCAGAGAATTAAACTGAGGACCAGTGACGTTCCAGTGGAAGTAGTGAGTTTTTAGGTAGAGGGAATAGGTATCTGCTAGTACGCGAGCAAGTCCTTGAGCAATCTCTTGGCGACTGTCTTCTGGAATGCCGATATCTACTGCTACGCTTTTATCTTGAGTTTGCATGATTTTCTCCTAATTCAAAGACCTAATATTTTACTCAGCAGTTAACTTAGTAACTCCCACTAGGGAAATAGTAATCCCTTGTGGATTATCCCTTAGATGAGGTGGCGCATGACAAGAACTAGATAACGATTAAGCTAAATGTCTCTGTAAAACAGAGCGAGGTGCGCGGCGAACTCGGCACTTGATGGTTTCTTTGCCCAAACGCTGATGAGCCTCAAATCGATGGCAACCAGAGAAGCCGTAGTACTGCCCATCGACTTCCAGAACGTCGATGGGTTCGTGTAACCCTTCTTCCTTAATCGACTCCATCAACACCGCCACCTTATTTTGGTCATTGACTCGCGGCAGGGGACGGCGGATTTGATTGAGAGGGATTTCTCTTATATCTACCATGTTGTGAGTTGCTACCTCAGTTCCATTGCCCTACTCTTAAATCATACTCGTTATGACTTTGGATTGCAACTTCTTTGAACTAATTCATGATGAATTGGACTATGCCGTTTCCAACCAATCAAAAATTTGGTCTAACTGCTTTAACGTCACCAGTCCATACTGCCAGAGAATCATCGGCAGGAGATTCGGGGCATCGGGTTGATGACGCACTGCCAAGTCAATTGAAGCGGATGGGATGGCTAACTCATCTCGTAAAAAATGTATTAATTTTTGGAGCCTAGTAGATTTCATTGCCTTTGTCCTAAGAATAATCTTTAAGCATCCTAGTTCTGAAAATTGCAAAGTTAAACGGGAAAATCTCGGAAGTTAAACCTTAACAACACTAATTTTCTAAGGGATTTTACGGTTATCTGATTCCAGGACTTTGTCAAACGACTCAAAGCCGTAGGCTATTCCGGGTGCTTCGCCACAGCTTTAGCTTTGCTTTCAAGAATAGAACTTCGCCTGATTGTATTAACTCACCCAATTGAACGAAAAAGCAGGCGATCACCTATGACAAAGGTCATGATTAGAATTAGTACCTGGAAGATGTTTTCATCCATCCATTTCAGAGGGGGACGTAAGTGGGTATGAGGCAATCTTGGAGAGGCGTTTTGACTTGAGCGATTGGCATTTCGATGACAAACTCCGTCCCCCAACCCGTGCCTGAATGACACAAAAACTGACCTCCGTGCCCGTCCACCACAATTCGATAGCTGATTGACAATCCTAAACCCGTGCCCTTCCCTGGTGGTTTTGTAGTAAAGAAAGGATTGAATATCTGCTGTTGGACTTCTGGCGTCATGCCAAGACCATTATCGGCAATGCAGACGGCGATGCGCGAGGCATATCGGCTTTCGCCAGAGGGTGGGCAATCCTTTGCTGGCTTGTCTTCTATCACCTCTGTACGAATCCGAATCATCGGTATTTTGTCGGCTGTCCCCGGTGTGCAGTCTGTTATAGTTTCACTACCTACTGACGGCTGACCGCTGACTAATGATTCCTCCAAAGCATCGATCGCATTTCCAATGAGATTCATAAATACCTGATTCAACTCATCAGGGTAACACTCGACTCTCGGCAGTTGACCATAGTCTTTGATGACTTGAATCTCGCAACGCCTAGACTGTTGTTTCAAGCGGTGCTGCATTAGGAGTAGGGTGTTATCGATGCCTTCGTGAATATCCACTCGCTTTAACCCTGTTTGATCGAGACGAGAGAAGTTCTGTAAAGACAGCACGATCTGATTAATGCGATCGGCACCCTCTTGCATTGAGCCGAGCAGTTTTGGGAAATCATCGGCGATGAAATTTGGATCGATGTTCTCCATCTGTTCCGCAATCTCTGCGATGGGTTGGGGGTAGTGCCGCCGATATAGCTCAATGAGGTGTAGCAGGTCTTGAGCATATCTCATCGCCGGATCGATATTGCCGTAGATGAAACTGACCGGATTGTTGATTTCGTGGGCAATCCCTCCTACCATTTGCCCCAGACTCGACATTTTTTCGGATTGAATCAATTGAGCTTGAGTTCGTTTTAACTCCAACACAGCGAGTTCTAGCTCTTGCGCCTTTTCTCGAAATCTTGCTTCTGATTGGCGCAGAACCTCCTCCGCTTGTTTGCGCTGTGTAATGTCTAGCACCGTGCCGAAAAGTGTCTTCACCTGCCCAAGCTCATTAAAAATCGCCTCGCCTCTTGCCTCGATATAGCGAATGTGGCTATTGGGGGGTAAGATCCGCAACTCTACTTTGTAGGAACTCCCCGAAGCGAGTCCGTAGCCTACAACTTGCTCAAACACTGCCCGGTCATCAGGATAAATCAATTCGACGAGTTGAGGGTAGGCCAGTTCTGGATCAATGGGGTCAAGACCCAAAATGCGGCATAGTTCATCTGACCAGGAAAGTTCTTGAGTAACGATATCAAATTCCCAACTTCCCACATGGGCAACTCTCTGGGCGGTTGCTAGATTAGCTTCACTCTTTCTGAGTTTTTCCTCTGCAACCTTGCGCTCAGTAATATCAGTCGCCGTCCCTAGAATTTGCTTGGGTTTGCCTTCAGCGTTCCTGATAAACACCGTATCCCGGCTGACGAGCCAACGCCATTCACCGTTTTTGTGCTGCATCCGGTGTTCGAGTTCGAGAATCTCACCATCTTTGACGTTCTCGAATCTTTTGAAATGTTCTAGCATTCTCGCCAGGTCGTCAGGATGCACCGTGTTTTGCACAAATGCCGTTCCCATCTGCTGTCCTTCTTCTGGCGTGTAGCCGAGAATCACAAACAATTCGCGGTTAACATAGACGCGGCGCTGCTCTATCAAGTCATAAACATACAAAATATTGGGATTAAACTCTGTTAACGTAGAGAGCCAACGCTGGCTTTCTTGTAACGCGGCTTGTACTTGTTTGCGTAGCGTATCCGCCGCTTCGGCATCGCTAATTTCACGTTCTAGTTTGCGGTTGGCTTCCTCCAGTTGTGCTGGACTGGGCAGAGCGAGTAGTTTAGGAACCAAGGATACCAGTTCCACCGCCGTGTAGAGCGAGATTGCCGCCGTTACGGCTTTGACAAACCCCGATAGCCAATAAATTGGATACCAGAGCGTCCAAATCTCCATGACGTGGCTAGTGCCGCAAGCAATGATCAAGGCGCTAAACAGTAAAATTATTCTATTCAACGGCAAATCCACCCGCTTGCGGAAGAAATAAACTAGCGTGACTGGGATGGAATAATAGGCGATCGCGATCAGGAAATCGGACACAATATGCAGCACCATTAGCTCTGATTTCCAGAGATAGCAATACCCCTTAGGAATAAACCCTCCGTAAGCAAAAAGGTTTTTTAAGACCTCTAGCATAAAATTATTTATTAGTAGAAAAACTTCTCTCGTAGCTGCTACTAAAATGGTAATCATTATAGTCAGCCCTTGCCTTTGACTTCAGTCTCGCTACGTCATAGCGATAAGGTGGGGCTAGTTCAGAGCATACTGTAAGACTATCTAAGATAACTAGGGATTTTACGCAAACTTCAGCATTCCTACGCTAAATACGTCATCGGTTGGCGTTAGGGAATTAGCTGCATTTCGAGTTAAGGAACAAGCCAAAATAGGAGAAACAAGAGTTAGGAGCTAAGAACGCTAGACTAGACGGTGGTGCTTAGAATTCCACTTTATGCAATCTTCCCGCCAATTTTTTGTTTACCCACCCACGCCAAAAACTGACCAAATTGACGACTACCACGGTACAAAGGTAGCCGATCCTTATCGATGGCTGGAAGACCCAGACTCAGAGGAAACAAAAGCTTGGGTGGAGGCGCAAAACCAAGTCACCTTTGGTTATCTAGCCGAGATTCCGGTACGGGAGAAGATTAAGCAGCGATTGACTCAGCTGTGGAATTACGAGAAATATGGGATTCCTTTTAAGGAAGGCAACCGCTACTTCTACTTCAAGAATGATGGTTTGCAAAATCAGAGCGTCCTATATACCCTAACCTCCCTCGATGCGGAAGCAACGGTACTGCTAGACCCAAATACCCTCTCAGAAGATGGCACCGTTGCGCTTTCCAGTTTGTCTATCAGTGAAGATGGCAAGCTAATGGCTTATGGTTTATCCACTTCGGGTTCTGACTGGGTGGAGTGGAAAGTCCGAGATGTGGAAACGAGCAATGACCTATCCGATCATCTCAAATGGGTGAAGTTTTCTGGTGCGTCTTGGACTCATGACGGTCAAGGCTTCTTCTACAGCCGCTATGATGAACCGAACGAAGCGACTAAATTAGAAGACATTAACTATTACCAAAAGCTCTACTATCACAAGCTGGGCACGCCACAGTCAGAAGATATCCTGATTTATCATCGTCCTGACCAAAAAGAATGGATGTTTGGTGCGGGTGTGACCGAGGATGGTCGCTACCTAATTATCTCAGTTGATCAGGGAACTGACCCTAAGAATCTGGTTTTCTACAAAGACTTGACAAAACCAGATTCCCCAGTAGTGGAATTAATTAGTGAGTTTGAGGCTAATTTTAGCTTTATTGATAATGATGGCGATCGCTTCTGGTTCCGCACCGATTTAGATTCGCCTCGTGGTCGCGTCATTGCAATAGATACTAGCAACCCCCCTTCGCACCCCCTGAGTAAGGGAGGGTGGCAAGAAGTCATTCCCCAAGCTGATGAAACCCTTGAAGGTGTAGGTTTGCTCAATAACCAGTTTGTTGCAGACTACCTGAAAGATGCCCGGTCATCCATCAAGATTTTTGATTTGGATGGTGCTTTTGTCCGGGAGGTTGAACTACCGGGAATTGGTTCGGCTGGGGGTTTTGGAGGTAAGCGCTACGATACAGAAACGTTCTATACCTTTACCAGTTTCACCACACCAGCCACTATCTATCGCTATGACTTAGTGAGTGGGGAAACTACCCTTTTCCGGAAGCCGAATGTTGACTTTAACCCGGATGAGTATGAAACAAAGCAAGTCTTCTACAGCAGCAAAGACGGTACTCAAGTGCCGATGTTTATCACCCATAAGAAGGGGTTGCAGTTAGATGGGAATAACCCAACTCTCCTCTACGGTTACGGTGGCTTTAATGTCTCCCTAACCCCCAATTTCTCGGTGAGTCGGTTGGTATGGATGGAGATGGGAGGCGTCTATGCCTTAGCCAATCTGCGCGGCGGTGGTGAGTATGGGGAGGAATGGCATCAAGCGGGGACGAAGCTAAATAAGCAGAATGTATTTGATGATTTCATTGCGGCAGCCGAGTGGCTGATTGATAATCAGTACACTCAACCTGCAAAATTAGCGATCGCAGGTGGTAGTAATGGCGGCTTATTAGTGGGTGCTTGCATGACTCAGCGCCCAGATTTATTTGGTGCAGCACTGCCAGCCGTGGGGGTCATGGATATGCTGCGCTTCCACAAGTTTACAATTGGCTGGGCGTGGTGTTCGGATTACGGTTCTCCTGAAAATCCAGAAGAATTTAAGGCTTTATACGCTTACTCGCCTTTGCATAACCTGAAACCGGGAACCGCTTACCCAGCGACAATGATTACAACCGCCGATCATGACGATCGCGTCGTTCCTGCTCATAGTTTCAAATTTGCGGCGACATTGCAAGAAGCTCATGCCGGAGAGAAACCCGTGTTAATTAGAATTGAGACTAAGGCGGGACATGGTGCTGGCAAGCCCACTACTAAAATTATCGAGGAACTTGC
>JALYGX010000245.1 GCA_030776905.1 Cyanobacteriota bacterium
TATCCTGCTCTACTACGGTATTAATAGCTTTTAAGAAAGATTTATACAAAAGGGGTTTCAGCAAAGAATAATTCACTTTAGCGAAACCTAGAACAAATGTCTTAGTTCTATTTTCCGTTTCTGGATACAGGATGTGAATTTGAGCAATTTTGCCCACTGGCGTTTTGGTTTTAAAAACTGTGGTTGAAGGGAAAGCATATTCTAGATAGCTTGTGTAGACTTTGGGCAGAGTTAGCAAAGCAGGATTTTGCAGAATTTCCCTCAGAGTGTTGTTTGCTCTATGTAATTCTTGAACGACCTTGGGGTAGTAACCCTCTTTTTCAAAGACAGGAATTTTGTTCGATTCAATCCTAAAAAGTTCGTGGTGCGTTCCCATAACATGATTGTAATCATAATTAATCATCAGATTACTCAAGAAGTTGGCTTGGATACTTTTTTCCCCAGCAAGGCCTACAAATTCATAGTCATCTGCAATTTTTTGATGCACATCGGGAATTGGTAATTTCGGATCGATACCGCCATAAGTCCAGATATAATCGTTCTCGACAATTAGTTCTAAAGGTTTGACGAGCGGCTGAACGTGTTGTTTACCTTCTTCGTAGAGCCTGCCTTGTCTGTCAAATTCCAGCGCATGAAATGGGCAAGTAATAGTGTTTCTTTCTTTACAAATCCAGCCATCTGATAAGGGGGCTTGCATATGCGGACAAACATTATCAAGGGCAAACACGTCTTTGTTTTGGTTTTGCCACAGGACGTAATCTTGACCGTTTAAGGTAATTTTGTTGGGCTTATTCACTCCCAGCATCGACTTGTGAGCAATCAACCAAGGAGCACCCGGTAATATAGGCTTCATTTTTTTCTAAAGATTAAATCTCTCAAAAAGCAGTTAGCAACTAGCTCATCACACCTCTACTTTATAATTGAGCGTGTGTTCGTCGCCTGGAAGACCTCTTTTTCGTTACTATGACATCAGCTCAATCGTTAGTTAATACTCAGTAGATTGATGCTTACCACTCTGGAATTGCGCTGGTTTTGTCACGGCATACCATCGGCTGAACTGCAATACTGGTTCAGTGCCAATTGTCCTGGTCAGCCGTTAGGGTCGCCAGAAGAACGGGAAGACTTGTATCTCTACACGCCGGAGTGTGACTATCTCAACATCAAACTGCGGCAGGGGAGTCTGGAAGTAAAGTGGCGCAAGGCAGAATTGGGTATCTTGCGATTTGGGGACTCTTGGGAGGGGAAAGTAGAAAAATGGTTGAAGTGGATTTGTAAAGACCCAACGCAAGAGAGCATGATACCAGCAGAGGTTGTTGGGAAAAGGTCGTGGATTAGTGTGAAGAAAAAGCGATCGCAACGCCTATACAAAGGCGTCTCTTATGAACTTACCCAACTCAGTGTCAAAAACGATGATTGGTGGAGTATCGCTTTTGAGGTGGCAGAGGAAGAGGCTCACCAGAGCGATCGCTTTCAGGGGGTCGTCAGCGCGGTTAGCCAAACTTATCCAGGCTCGAAGTTGCTAACTAACAATTCTTATGCCTATCCTAACTGGCTTTCTCTTTTGAGATAGAGCTTTGGAGTAGAAACAGCAGTAGAGGTCGGTACTCGGTAAAAATGCCTGTTATTAGCAACAAATTACCACTTGTTATCGGGCATAGAGGTGCCTGCGGCTACCGTCCGGAGCATACCCTGGCTTCCTATGAATTAGCGATTCAGATGGGAGCAGATTACATTGAACCTGATGTCGTTTCCACTAAAGAGGGTACTTTGATTGCCCGTCATGAAAATGATATTACTGAAACGACGAATGTCAGCGAGAAACCAGAGTTCGCTAGCCGCAAAACCACTAAAAAAATTGGTGGCAAAGAAGTCAATGGCTGGTTTACTGAAGATTTTACCTTGGCAGAGATTAAGATGCTCCGAGCAAAAGAGCGCCTGCCTTTCCGGAATCAGGCTTATGACGGTCAGTTTGAAATTCCTACTCTGCAAGAAGTCATTGATTTGGCAAAACGAAAGACTGTGGAAACAGGGCGAACTATCGGTATCTATCCAGAAACAAAGCATCCAACTTACTTTAAATCTATAAATCTTGCCCTGGAAGAGCCTTTAGTTTCTCTCCTTATGAAAAACGGCTACACGAGCAGCAAAGACCCTGTCTTTATCCAATCGTTTGAAGTAGAAAATCTTCAACAATTGCATAAAATGACAGATTTACCGTTAATCCAGTTGTTGGATGAGGGAACCATGCAGCCTTATGATTTTGTTGTCAAGGGCGACTCTCGCACCTATGCTGATCTCACGGCTCCTAAAGAACTAACAAAAATTGCCGAATATGCTGAGGGATTGGGTCCCTATAAACGGCTAATTGTACCTACTAGTAAAGACAAATGGCTGCAACCTGCGACTTCTTTAATTAACGATGCTCATGCTGTTGGTTTGAAGGTACATACTTGGACATTCCGTCAGGAAGAGCCGTATCTCGCACCGGATTACAATGGGAATCCTCAGGCAGAATACGAGCAGTTTTTTAAACTAGGTATTGATGGCGTATTTAGCGATTTTCCTGATATTGCTGTTAATGTGCGTCAGTGGATGTTCTCTAGTTCTCCTTGATGGTCTAATCAACAAAGCTGGATTTCACAAAAAGCGAATGTACCGATCTGCCTCAATTTTAAGGTTTAACTAAATCTAGTCTTTTTTAAGGCTGTGGATATATTTGTATACTTGAATACCTGGCTACTGTACTAGCAAACTTCTTTCTATTTTCCTCTCCAATCCAAATCGGAATTACTCTCGCCTCGGCGAATTCAAGTACTAAGAATTTCATATGGTCTAAAGATACATCGCCATACAGCATGACGACTAAGAGCGCATTTAGCTCCCTCGCTAAACTATTAGCTTTAGCTAGAACCCCAAACCATTCTTTCCAGTGCACGGGGTAAAGCAAATGCAGTGGCTTATCGTCTCCCATATAGATTGCTGTTGGTTCCTGAAAGGTACAAGTGCCATCAATGGATTCATACCAAGGACGATTATTTTCTAGATAAGGCGCGTCTGAGTGATTAGATGTGTTCATTGGAACTTGCTGTCGGTTTATGAACAATTGCAACTTGTTTTCGGGTACTTCCGAGGATTATTTTGGTGGTTAAACCAAAAACTTGCAGAGAATGTGGCATTTATCTAGAAAGGCACACATCAAATCTCTGCATAAAGCCACACAATCTTTGGAGATTGAGTTGATTTAACAATGACGAATAATTAAGTCCTAAAAGTCATTGTTTAAAGTTAGCTTCCGCGTCATTACGGAAATCGAAGCTATTGGATTATGAATTTCAAACCTGTTAAAAAAACAGCTAGGCTTGTGTCTATTAACAAAAATGCGTGACTTGCCTGTATTTTGAAAACAACTTAAGAG
>JALYGX010000246.1 GCA_030776905.1 Cyanobacteriota bacterium
ACAAACGATTCCTTTCCTGGAGGGACTTTTACGAAGTTGACTCCGGTGCGCTTTAGTCCGAGCAAGCGCCCCATTTGTGTCCCTGAGATTTCGGATTTTGGATTCCAGGGGTGGGAGAACGTTTGCCTATTGTCCTCAATTTGTTGACGCCGCAAAATCAAAGATTTCTTGTCTGCCATGTTTGTAACCCTCTGATGGTTTACTACATACCTAACAGCTAAATTCAACCGCCGCTAATAAATTCTCAATCCTAATCAATCATCTCGATTAAAGCTTTGCTGGGAGCGAAATGTGCAAAATCTCGCCAATTGTGGAGAAGCCAGCGCGGGTGTAAATCCGCTTTTCTTCCTCATGTGCCGCCATGAGAAAAGTTGTTGTAACACCCGCAGCAAAAGCCTCTCGAACTAAACAGCCTTGTCATCGGGGATGGCGTAGTTAAGAAAGGGGTTGTCGTTGTAGCGGTTGAATGTTGCGAGGAACGGTTCGATCCGCTCTGTGTCACGTTGCTGGCTTGCCGCAAAGCGCAGATACGATTGAATGCGAGAGTTTATGAATGGAGAGCTTAATTGAGTCATAGAAATATTTGCTGTGTCTGGCGTGGATTGTCTAGGACAACTTCAATTTTGAACGCCTAGTCAGCACCTCTAGTTAATACTTAAAGTGTTACAACATCTTTAATTTGTCAGCCACATAATGCGATCACCTATGCCCATCAAGAGCCGCTGCCAAACAACTAACAAAAGTTGAGCATCTCCGGTTTTACACAACCTTTCCTCTATCGCTAGGGTGTTTGAATTGGCAAAAATGTAGCGTGTATAAGCGCACCTTCCCGTCAAGGGAAAGTATCCATCTCACCTATCTGGTAGGAGTGTTTTACATTGCAGCAATATGGCAGATAAAAAGATACTTTCTCTCAAGGGCAATTAGCGAGAAGACTCTGGCATGAGGATGAAGGCAAGCTTGCTTAAAACCGAGTTTCAACGGGGTGGTGTGCTGCAAAGTTTACTGCTGCGGTACACGCAGGCACAGTACGCCTTCATCTCGCAAAACGTTGCCTGCAACCGCCTCCATCAGGTCGATGAGAGACTTGCCCGTTGGCTACTGCTCTTCTGTGAGCGTGCCGGGTCAAACGAGTTACTGCTGACTCATGAATTTATCTCCCAGATGCTGGGTGTACGACGTGCGGGTGTCTCGGAGACGGCTTATCGTCTTCAGAAGGCAGGACTGATTCGCTACCACCGTGGCAAACTTACCATCCTGAATCGGCAGGCATTAGAAGCGGCTTCCTGTTCGTGTTATGGAATCATCAAAGGCTCGTACAGTCGGTTGTTAGGTACAGAGAGTAGTTGAGAGATCTTTTCAGATAGAGAGGCGATCGCGCTGCGGCGGCAGCCGTCTTGAGTCGCCGCCTAGAACGCAAGCGATCTAGATAAAGTTTGTACGGCAGAGTAGAATCTTCTTCAAGATTTCCGCCAGACCTGACAGTTTTGCCAAGCCCCACTACTATATTCGTTAGGTACATAAACTGTCTAAAAAGTAATTCAACCCGCGACAAGAGTCTTCACCGATGCCGTTGGCTGTCTGCTTCCAGCGAGAACAGCTTAAGGAGGCTCCTCATGTCATCGTCCCAGAGTTCCCGTAATCCTGTCGCTAACCAACTTCTAGCGGCTATACCTAGGGGCGAATACGAGCGCCTCCTGCCTCATCTAGAATTTGTCTGTTTGCCGATAAAGCAAGTCCTCCACGAAGCCAACGAACCCATTGAGTACGCCTACTTCCCACTCACGGTTGTCGCCTCTGTGCTCACCCTTATGTCCGATGGTGAAGCAATTGAAGCGGCGACGGTGGGAAAAGAAGCCATGGTCGGTGTCCCCCTGTTGTTGGGAACCCAGTCAATTCCGAATCAAGTGGTAGCGCAGATTCCTGGCGAGGCTTTACGAATGAAAGCAGATGTGTTCATTCGCGAGGTCTACTGGGGTTGTCCGCTTCATACCCTGCTGCTACGCTACACGCAAACACTGATGAACCAATTCGCCCAGACAGCCGCCTGCAACCGCCTGCACTCGGTGGAAGAGCGATGCTGCCGCTGGCTGTTAATGACTCACGATCGCGTGGAGTCAGACGAGTTTCTCCTTACCCAGGAGTTCCTCTCGATCATGCTGGGGGTGCGCCGCGCCAGTGTAAGTGTGGTTGCTGCCATGCTTCAGCAGGCGGGATTCATCCGCTACCATCGCGGCAGAATGACAATCCTCAACCGAGAAGGTCTAGAATCAGCCTCCTGTGAATGTTATCAGGCGCTCAAACAGGAGTGCGATCGCTTGATTGGGTGACCCTGTGAAGGTTAAGGCGCGTAGGTGGTAGGTTTTAGGAGAAAAGCGATGGCACTCTCCTTGGAAAGATTAGGGTTTTGGGGAGATTCAAAGAAGAGCAAGGCAACCTGTAAACCATTAGTGTCAACTTAAGCCTTGGCGAATGGAATTCGCGGCTATAAAAACAAAGTCCGCCTTCGCGGACTAACGGAAAATTAAGATTCTTATAACCCGCGCAGGCGGGTTTTGTTTGTGTAGCTGCGGTTTCAACCGCCAAGCTAACGTTAAGTTGACACCAATGAAGACCTTGCGCCCCTACCAGATATGGCATCTGTGCGTAAGTCCTATCAAGGTTTCAGCCACCAAAAACCAAAGCTTTAAACTCCTCCTTCTCCCGGATACTGTCAAAGTCTGAATCAGTTTTAGCTAGCGCTTGATATTCAACGGGATTAAGCTCTATCACCTGTTTCAGAGAAGCGATCGCTAACTCTACATCACCAAGCAACGCATAGCAGCACGCTTGGTTGTACAACGCATATTCATCCTCTGGCTCAGGTTCTAGCGCTTTGTTGTAGCCAATAACAGCTTCCTGATAACATCCCAACTGCCGCAGCAACTCACTGCGCTTGTACCAACTCCAGAAATCTGACGGTTTGATTTCTAACGCTTTGTCGTAGCTTGCGATCGCTTCTTCAAGGTGTCCCCAGTGGCGTAAGGCATCGCCCCGACGATACCAACTCCAATAATCTTTAGGTTCGCTCTCCAGTGCTTGATCGTAGCTGTTAACCGCTTCCTGGTATTGTCCCATCTGCCGCAGGGCATCACCCAATCGGTACCAACTCCAGTAGTCATCAGAGCGTACTTCTAGCGCTTTCTTAAAACTTGCGATCGCGTCTTCAAACCAATCCAAGTCCTCCAACGCCACACGCCCCCGGTTGTACCATGCCCAGTAGTCTCGTGGTCGTGTTTCCAAGGCTTTGTCATAGCTAGCAACTGCATCCTCATACCGCTCAAGGTGGCGCAATACGCTCCCTCGCTCACACCAAGCCCAGTAATCAGTGGGCTTATCTTCCAGCGCTTTGTCGTAGCTAGCCAGCGCTTCTTCGTAACGTCCCAAGGCATCCAAAACATCAGCCCGCCAGTACCAAGCCCAATAATCATACGGCTTGTATTCCAAAGCTCTGTCGTAGCTGAAGAGCGCGTCTTCGTAGTGCCTACTATCACGCAACGCATTTGCCTGATGGTACCAATCCTGATAGCTGTCAGGTCGGCACTCCAGAACTTTGTAGACCGTGTAGGATAAAGGTCGCTGCCTAGGCATCACTCTACTCATCTTCAACTCTCGTGTTCGTGACATCGGTTGGGCAAAACCAGCTACTGAATCTCAAGCAAATAGCTTTCAGCGATTAGCTCTCAGCTAGGAGTTGAATGAGTTTAACCCCCACAATCATAGGAGCCTCAAACCCGCTAATAGCTAACCGCTCTCTAATGAACAGTAGCATTGCTTTGAGGGCATTAACAGCATGGCTTGTAAGTGCCTCGACTATCAAGTATCAAGTTAATCAATGTTACCGACTGAACTACTCATTAATCGACAAAATGGTGAAGAAATCATTCCGAAACGGTTGCCGATTAACCCTGAAAGCTGTGCGATCGCGAATGAATTAATTGCCGGGTTCCAGGAAGCCGTTGGTGGTACTCAAGGGGAACTCGATCGCAAGTTGTCAGAGTTGGAAGGCGACAGCCCCGACTACCGCCTCAAACGCGGGCTTGCCCATCTTCTCAAAACCAGCTTCTGCACCTTTGAAATTGTCAGTCCCTTAGAACCACCCTTACTGCGGCAGAGAGTCTTTGCCCTTGCTGCCCAATCCGTTCCTAGCCCTCAGGCAACAGAGGCAACCCTCGAACATTTGAGCCTTGCCCTTAGTAAAGAGTTAAACCGTGAAATTGTACCCCAGCAAATTCGGACTGGACTCTACGCAGATTTACAAGAGAATCGCATTCTCACCCAATTTGATGACCCTGCACCAGAAGCATTGCTGCACCGCTACAACTTGTCTCAAGTGCAGGGAATCTTCTACCGAGCAAGCCAGATGACCCTGAATGCTCACCGGAATGTCCCTGGCGAGTATAAGCTCTTATTTCGCTATTTGAAGTTGTTTCAGCTAATGACCTACATTGAGGGTGACGCTGACCATGGCTTCACAATCACCATTGATGGCCCAACCAGTTTATTTAAGCCGAGTACCCGCTACGGTTTAGCGATCGCAAAACTACTTCCCGCCTTGCTGCACGTTACCAAATGGAGTCTCAAAGCCACCTTACAAAGTCGCGATCCTTACACAGGTGCTAGGAAAACTGGGCGTTTTAGTCTCAACGACAAATGTGGCTTAGTCACTCACTATCCTCCTGGTAAGCCCTATGACAGTATGTTAGAAGCTGCCTTTGCCAACCGTTGGAACTCCTTGAAAACGGAGTGGGTACTAGAGCGAGAAGTTGACCTTGTCCCCATCCCTGGTAGTGTGATGATTCCTGACTTTCGCCTTGTTCATCCCGATGGGCGTGATTACTTGCTGGAAATCGTCGGTTATTGGCGTCCTGATTACTTACAGAAAAAATTTGCTCAGGTGCGTCGATCAGAGTGCGATAACTTAATTTTGGCGATTTCTGAGCGGTTGAATTTAGAAAAAGCGGGTATCAAAATGGCAAATGTACCCGCCAAGATTATCTGGTTTAAGGATAAACTTTCTCCAAAAGCTGTGCTGGAAGTTTTGGACTAAATTTTTGCGAGTTTTTTATAGCGGTTCTCAGGCAAGTGAGATACAGAT
>JALYGX010000247.1 GCA_030776905.1 Cyanobacteriota bacterium
CCTGAGATTGCAAGTGTGAGAGGATACAACAGCGCTCTACCAATACTTCTTCTAACTGATCGGTTTGTCCAGTTAGAGGATGTACAAAACTGTAGAGATACAACCATTCATAGCGGTGATTAACGCTAGCTATTGGTCTTTCTCCTATCGGTGCCCACACTCGGCGTAGAATTGGTTTAAGTCCTACGCGATAGCGAAGCGGTAGCGAGGAACGAGCGTCTGTTCATCAAATGACCAGACCTCTATAACTGTATTGGGAAACTTTCGTTGCAGTTCTCTAACTGTTTTATGCAGTTTTTTTTAACTCTTGCTGTGCTACCGGATCGGCTTTCGTGTGATGCGGTCGAGGTCTTTGAGGAGAATAACGGCATTTTTTCAGGTAGTCCCATCCTCTTTGAGACCAAACTTTTTCTCGTCCTGTTTTTTTGGCAATCCAATCAGCTACCTTCGGTCCCGTCCACAGACCTTTATCTGGTGGTGGTTGTTTTAAGCTCGAACGTAATTGTTCGAGTTGCTCTGCGTTGAGCAAAGCGTGGGATGGCGGTTCTCTGCGCTGATGACGGCGATTAGCGATCGCATCCTCGCCTCGTTGATTGTAACCCTTGACTATGTCTTTGGCGTAATCATAGTTAATTCCAACGGCTTGAGCTGCTTGCTGGATTGTCCAGTTTTTTGACACTAACCACAGTAGATGCCAGCGCCGCGATTCGACTCGATCCGTGGAACGCAGGTAGCGAGTCTTCAGTTCAGTAGACCTCTTGCAAAAGTCGCGGCTAGGGTACTATGAGGACTAAAATTATGCGATCGCTCTCCGTCAATCATAAGAATTGCTTATTGTAATCACCGCGAGTCTTAGTTCGTAATTGTAAAGTCCCGCTATCCGATTAAACCTTAAACCCAATCAATTCCTGCGATTCGTATAACGGTCAGCTAAAATCTTAAATATTTTCAGTTTTCGATGAACGTGTTCCCCAATTACTCGTTGTCTCGCTAACTCCCGATTTCTCTTTTTAGCTTCATCACTCAATGTTCCTTTTCTTGGCTTTTTCTGAGGAACTTGACTATTAGCGTGAAGCTTTTGAATTCCTTAATACCCTTTATCTACTAAGCATTTAATCGTCCTTTTTAAGGGAAGACGGTTGTGTTCAAATAATCGGAAATCATGCATTTTTTCTTGTCCGTGCGCTGTACATATAATTTCGCCATTTCCTTGATTCACTAAAACTTGAGACTTAATGGTATGCCTCTTCTTTTTCCCACTAAAAAGGACAAACAAATCTATTAACTAAGGTTCACACTTTCAAGAACCATAGCTAATAAAACTTACAAAAATTACAAGTGCTAGAGTGGATTGAAAGGAACGTCAGCTTCCCAATCTGGCAGTTTTTTGTTCGGATGCTTTTTAAATAATCAGGACGACATTAATTTGTCACAGCCAGTTAGATGACATTAATTTGTCCTGACGACACACAATTAGTCTCAGCGACACTAATGTGTCACCGACGACAAATAATTAGTCACTGTAGAAATTGGGTAAGCGGATGATCGGACTCGAACCGACGACATTCAGCTTGGGAAGCTGACGTTCTACCACTGAACTACACCCGCATCTAGTTTAGAACTTAACCTATTATATTACTATACTATATGTTCATAACTTTGTAATCATTAAGGCTTTTAAGCAATATTTTCTCAATTTTTGCCACATGACCGAACAAAATGTTTGTTAAGTAAAATGACTATAGGAGCATAGCCCTAATCTCTCAAAAATATTTAATAATTTACTAATATTTTGTCAAAACGAGGGTGTGGCTTAGTATTGAACGATTTTCCAAATCGTAGAAGCAACACCTGTGATAGAAAACACAAGGCGATCGTGACCCTCAAGAGAGCGCTCAACAAAGTTTTACAGCATCCTTTAAGGGTAGAGGAGTTGTAACTGTTCCCTGCGGCTGAGGTCATCGCTACGAACGAGTACTAAGGATGTTTAACACAACTGAGATTCTGATTAATTCGTTTGTTCAAAAACTTCGGGAAGGCTATCACCGAACTTATGGTGGACTAAAAACTGACCACGAAGACATTATTGCCTGGGCAGGAAGTATGGCAATGGAAAATATTGCCAACAGCGACGCCCTCTATCATAATGTCGAACACTCAATCATGGTTACGTTGGTCGGACAGGAGATTTTGCGAGGTAGACATATTCGCGAGGGCGGTGTGACGCCTGACGATTGGTTGCACTTTATAATTTCTTTGGTCTGCCATGACATCGGCTATGTCAAGGGAGTGTGTCGCAGCGATCGCGAAACTGAAAGATTGTACGCGACGGGTCAAAATGGAGAAATGGTTCATCTCCCTCCAGGAGCTTCTGACGCTTCCCTGACTGCTTATCATGTAGATCGGGCAAGATTGTTTATTGATGAGCGGTTTGGTGGTCATAAACTGATTGATGCGGAGTTGATTAAGCGCAATATTGAACTAACTCGTTTTCCCGTACCCAAAGAAGGCGATCATCGCGATACCGTAGGCTTCCCTGGCTTAGTTCGTGCATCTGATCTAATCGGTCAACTCAGTGACCCGCGCTATCTTAAGAAAATTAGTGCCCTGTACTACGAGTTTGAAGAAACTGGAGTCAACAAATCGTTAGGATATCGGCATCCTGGAGATCTGCGGCGGAATTATTCCAAATTCTACTGGAATGGTGTCTTTCCTTACATCCAAGATGCCCTGCGCTACCTAGAGTTGACGCAGCAGGGCAAACAAATTATTGCTAATCTCTACTCGAATGTGTTCGTCATCGAACATGAAGAACAGGAAGAGGAACACAAGCAATTGGCACAACAGCTTCACTCATAACTCTCTAACAGTATGAATTGGTGGCAGAAACTAAAAAAGAACCAACTCGCACGTTTTGGAACATTGCTGCTGTTATTTTTTTACGTGTGCGTCATCGCAGCTGATTTTGTTGCGCCTTATCGCCCGTGTGACTCCTATGACATATCTCAGGGTCTATGTGACTTGCAGCCAAATAGTTCCCTTCTGCCACCTACCCAGATTTACTGGCATAACCAAGCCGGACAGTTCATTGGTCCCCACGTCTATCCAACAAGTCAAGGACCAACTGAGTTGGAGACGGGTAAGCGCGAACTAATTGTGAACCGCGCCGCCCCATCACGGATAGGTTTATTGGTGAGGGGTCCAGTCTACAATCTCTTCCAAATTCGTCTACCAATCGGTTCAAAATTTGAAGAGGTAGAGTTGTTTAAGGGAATTCCCCTAGACCTGCACTTGTTCGGTGCTAGGGGTCCAGGAAAGATTAATCTATTGGGAACAGACGAGCAAGGTCGCGACCAGTTCAGTCGCCTCGTGCATGGAGGTCGGATTAGCCTGAGCATCGGTCTGGCAGGCGTTGCCATATCTTTTCCCCTAGGTTTATTAATTGGAGGCATTTCCGGCTATTTTGGAGGCTGGCTAGACGCCGTTTTGATGCGATTGGTAGAAGTGCTAATGACGATTCCGTCACTTTACCTACTGGTGGCGCTTGCTGCCGTACTACCACCGCAACTGACAAATGCCCAACGGTTTTTATTAATTGTCGTCATTACCTCTTTCATTGGTTGGGCAGGGTTAGCACGGGTGATTCGAGGACAGGTACTCTCTATCAAAGAACGGGAATTTGTCCAAGCCTCAAAAGCAATGGGTGCCAACCCCTTGTATATTATTGTTCGCCATGTATTGCCCCAGACAGCGACTTATGTGATTATCTCAGCAACCCTATCCGTTCCTAGCTACATTGGAGCAGAAGCCGTGTTGAGCTTAATTGGGTTAGGAATTCAGCAGCCTGATCCATCCTGGGGTAATTTGCTATCAATCGCGACAAATGCTTCTATTTTGGTGCTACAACCCTGGTTGATTTGGCCTCCAGCAGTGCTGATTATCCTAACGGTTTTGGCATTTAATTTGCTGGGAGATGGTCTGCGCGATGCTCTCGATCCGCGTGCCTCAGAGCGTAATTATTCTACGGCGGCTTCGCTCGAAGCCGCGCCTTCCGAGTGATTAGCTAGACGGTATTTGCTGTTTAATTGACTGGGAGATGACCTAGTCATGGTTAGCTTGCGGTGCTTAAACCGGAACTGACCAAGTCAGACACCTTTTGAGTGGCTGTCTGCTCAGTAACCTGCTTTCCTTCCGCCAAAAGATATTCCAGAAAAGTACGAGCAACAATCGAGAGTTGTTTGCCGTTAGGGTACACGGCATACCAGTAGCGCTCGATGGGAAATTTTTCAACATCTAAAACGGTCAGGTGACTGTTCGGTCCTTCTAGCGTCAAGGTATGAGCCGATAATATAGAGATTCCTAAACCCCCTGCGATCGCTTGCTTAATCGCCTCATTACTCCCCAAATCCAGCCGCACTTTCAGTAAAATCTTATGTTCATCGAATAGGTTTTGCACCGCCTTGCGGGTTCCCGAACCCGGTTCCCGCATGATAAAAGGTTCGGCGGCAAGACGATCAAGAGAGATATTTTTTTCCTGAGCCAAAGGATGATCGCTAGGAGCAACTACAACCAACGGGTTTTCTAAAATTGGCTGACAGGTAATCTCTATATTTTCTGGGAGTTGGCTCATCACATACAAATCATCCAAATTATCATTCAGGCGATTGAGTATGTGTTCGTGATTTGTGACCTGGAGAGAAATATCAATTCCCGGATAACGCTGGCAAAACGGTCCTAATAAACGCGGCACAAAATACTTTGCCGTTGTAATTACGGCGACGCGCAGCCGTCCCTGTTTTAAACCTTTTAGGTCTGCCACTGTCATCTCAAACTGGTCTAGCTTCTCGAAAACTTGGCGGCACGTCTTTACCAGTTCCTCACCCGCCTGTGTCAGATAAAGACGCTTGCCCACTTGGTCGAACAAAGGCATTCCCACGGTTTTCGTCAACTGCTTTACCTGCATGGAGACGGTGGGTTGGGTGAGAAATAGTTCCTCTGCGGCTCGTGTAAAGCTATTGTGTCGAGCAACCGCTTCAAATACTTTTAGTTGGTGCAGCGTGGCTTGGTTCAACGCTACTTCTCCTTGCTCAATATAGAGTTTATTCTATCGTAACTATCAATAACACTTAATTTTTCTATAGCTGTTCCGCGCTATCATCTCAGATAACTGGAACAAGTGACAGTCTTCCTTCCATTTAGCGTTGCACAACTACCGGGTTTGATGTTCGGGACGTTATTAGTCCATTCCTAGCCTGTCTTTCACAGGTGGCTCTACGCTCCCCTCTAGTCTGGTCTTGTGCAACGCTTTCTTTTTTACAAAAGCTGAAACGAACAAAAATTTTGATGTTTGACGATGAGTTAGGCTCCTAAAGTTTGGGTCTAGAGGTGGAGGACTCAGGAATCTTTTTCTTTTATTTGAAGAGGTAGCTTTGCTAAATCTGGCAGTTCTACCAATTCCTTTTCAGTTTCCTTGATATCAACAGGTATGCGTAGTGGTTGAGGTTGCTCCTCAATCAGGCAACTCGCGGCTGGTAAAGTTCTCTCCAAATCTTCTAGAGGTCGAGGAATCACGGTAACGGCGATTAACTCACCGCCTTGAATTCGTTTAACTTCTGCGATCCCGACTTGTAATGCCATAACGACATCTGCTACAGCCCCCCGGATAATAGCAGTACACAACCCGTCTCCAATCATTTCGTAAGCCGTTAACTGCACATCTGCGGATTTGAGCATGGCATCAGCTGCCCCAACCATCGCCGGAAATCCCCGTGTTTCCAAAAGACCGATAGCGAGATTACTAATGCGAGTCTGATCCTGTTCTTGTATCTGCTCAAATAAGTGATCGCCTATTGGAAAAATCGCTTCCAGATTCGGAAAGGGTCGGGGGAGAACTAGAGAAGACAGCAGCCGACCTTCTTCTTTGGCGTGCTGAACTCCAGCATCAACAGCGATGCGAACTTCAGCGATCGCACCGCGTACAATGGCGGTACAGTGACCGCTACCAGTTTTTTCGTAGCCGACGAGTGTCACACTCGCGGCTTTGAGCATGGCATCAGCCGTGCTGACAATGACCGGAAAACTCAGGGTAGAAACCAAGCCTAAAGCGCTTTGGCTGACGGGCTTGTTGCCAGGACGAACACCATAGGTATCGCGTCGGGCTAACGAGTTTTGGGAAAAAATACCATTTTTATAAGACTCCATAGCTAGGTTCTCCATTGGGTTGTCGGCTGTTAGTTGTTGGCTTGTATCAAGTCTAGAAACTAACAACTAAAAACTAACAACTCCTCAATCTAACGGTCTTCTGGTGGAGGGTTGAGAGATTGAATATTGTAGGGAAACAGGGTCTTTAGAAGCCGATTCAGATTACCTTGTCCATAAACGGATGAACTTTCCTCTGGGGTCGGTTCTTGGGCCTGTGACTCCGCTGGTACGTCTTCTTGAGTTGGAGCGGCAGATACCACCGGTGTTTTGGGTGAAACTTGCCCGTTAAGGGATTCTTGACCTGTGGTGCTAGCAGACGCCGATGTCGTCTCTGAGGCATCAGCGTCACGGTGATTGGTGGGTGTCTCCTCGACATCAGCAATTTGACGCCCCTTATGCCCAACCAAAGAGCCTGGTGGCACGACTTGCCACCGCTCAATGGAAGCATTCCAAACCGTCGTTAAAGCCCCTATACAAGCATTTATCCCAATTTTACCCGTGCCAACTACCAGAACTCCTGCCCCTAGATTCGCACCTGCTTCTACTTCCAGGATACCTTGCTGAGCATGAATGATTGACCCTATGCCGATACAGACACCAGCACCGATAATAATTTTGCTGTCTGGCGCGGCTAGCAAAATTACTCCTGATGCGATCGCGGCATTAGGGTCAATGCTCACATCGCCTTCCATGTATACATAATAGTTACTGCTCAATGGCAGTGGGGGCAAATGCATTCTTCTTGAAACAGAGCGTTTCGCATCTGAGAATGTCTAAAAAGTTATTAGCTGTGGGTTGTTAGTTGTTAAGGCTAGGGGCTAAGGGTTAGCAACTAGGGGCTAGGCAAAACGAGATTTTCTATCCATTCGCTGTTTCCTAGGAGTGCCCGAAGCCCATGACGGCTGTTTAAAACTAACAACAAAAACTACAAACTAATTAGTTAGGCTGTTGAATAATCGTTTCCAAGACGCGCCGCTTCGCTTTCGGGTCAATGCCAATGAGGCGCACGTACTCGCCAGCGTGTTCAGCCATGCAACCTTCCAGACCGTCAATTACTTCCGACACATGAGACGATTCAATAGGGCTACAGGTTTGCCAAGAACCCGTGCGGAAGCGACGCTTGTCTGCGTGTTCTGTACCAATTCTGTAGCCTTGGGCTAACAGTTGACGCACTTGATCGACCGTGTCCTTGTTCAAGGATGCCCCAGAGTTTGTCGAACTTTGAGGTTTCGAGGATTCTGTAGTATGGGCTTTGTAGCTAGAGGTGCTGCCATTGCCATTAGTTGGCGAAGACTTCGCGCTAGAGTGCTGCGGCTTGTCACCTGGTTTTTGAATAATTTCCTCGCTAACTCGGCGCTTCGCCTTAGGGTCAATCCCAATCAAGCGTACATATTCGCCAGCGTGTTCAGCAAGGGTGGCTTCTAAAGCGCTAATCACTTCTGACTCTCGTTCTGAGTGAATCGAGGCAGCACTCTTCCAGGAACTGGTGCGGAAGCGGCGCTCGTCGGCATACTCTACACCAACTCGGTAGCCTTGGCCTAATAGTTGACGCACCTGTCCTTTAAGGTCGGGACTCACTCCCGTACTCGAGCCACGCTCATAGGCATTATTGCTAGGTGCTGGGGTGCTGTAGCTAGTCCGAGAAGCCGTGGATGTGTTTGTAGACTGAGAGCCTTTATCACCTGGTTTTTGGATAATTTCCTCAGTGACTCGACGCTTCGCTTTGGGGTCAATCCCAATCAGGCGGACATATTCGCCAGCGTGTTCGGCAAGGGTGGCTTCCAAAGCGCTAATCACTTCCGACTCTCGTTCTGAGTGAATCGAGGCAGCACTCTTCCAGGAACTGGTGCGGAAGCGGCGCTCATCGGCATACTCGGCACCAACTCGGTAGCCTTGGCCTAATAGTTGACGGACTTGGGCGCGGAGGTCTGAATTTAATCCTGTACTCGAAGACATGGAACTATCTGAATTGTAAGAACTAGTGAGTGGGACTGACGCAGAGCGATGCGAGAGCGAATCGCCATTAGAGTTAGACTTTTGGACAACTTCATTCCGGATAGGCGCAATACAGGCTTCATCCCCAGCGCATTGATAACCCGTCCGTAACGCCTCGTTGGAAGCTACAACATGGAGAGCAAACTGCCTATCCTCATCCTGCACGTCCGGCAGTCGGTCAGCTTGCTGTTGGTTGTTAATCACGGCTCCTGAAGGCACGTATTTACCGGGAGGAATTTCTACATCCTGAACCAAGGCGTGCATCATCACAATAGAGCCGTTACCAATCCGCGCATTAAATACCGTAGAGCGAAAGCCAATGAAGCAATCATCCCCGATATAAGCCGGACCGTGAATCAGACTCATGTGGGTAATGGAAGTATTTTTCCCAATCCAGACTGAGTAGTTCTGCTGGTCATCTCCAATTACCCGACCTTCTTCGAGTCCGTGAATCACGACACCATCTTGAAGGGTTGTCCCCTCGTTAATGTAAAATGGCCCCCCTTCATCGGCTCGAATTGAGGTTCCAGGGGCAACCATGACATTCGCGCCGATTTGCACATCCCCAATAATGTTAGAAAAAGAATGTACATAGGCAGTTTCATGAATTTTTGGTTCCGCCAAGCTTTTCGACCAAGGGGTCGGGGGAGCCGCGTAGCTGCGGACTGCCATAGATGTCTTCCTCCTATCTGAAAAAGCGATACGCGAGGCGTCAGTATTTAGCTCGAAGCGTCGCAGGTGGGAAAAGTTAATGACTTACCGATGCGAGACCGCGATCCAGTCAAGCCAGTGGTCGCCGGGGAAGTCGGAGCGTGCCCGAAGCTTGCTCTCAACTTTCCCACGTTACCATTCCCCCAACCTACTAACGATATTGATCTTTCTTGCTGTAGAGAGTGTGATTATCTACACTGACCGTGTCAATAATCCCAACTACCATTGCGTCGATGGGACGGGTATTACTGTCGCCCACCTGACGGGCGGCACTGCCACGACTGACAAGAACCCACTCATCCATTCCTGCACCGACAGTATCTGCTGCCACTTCGTACTGGGGCAGTAGCTGTCCCTCCTCATCCAGGAATTGCAATAAGAGGAATTTGACGCCTCTGAGACTGGGTTCTTTATGAGTACTGACAACCGTGCCGCGAACTTTGGCAATTTGCATTGATTATCCTATGGACGGTTCAGCGGACGGATAGCGTTGGTGCTTTCGCGGAACTGCTGAACATCTTCGGTGTAACGAATCGGCAGAACGTACTCTAGGTTCTCGTGGGGGCGAGCAATGATGTGGGTTGATAAGACCTGACCGCCATTTACCCGCTTCACGTTATCAACCCCAGCGGCTACTGAGGCTTGCACTTCCGAGACATCGCCTCGGACAATGACGGTGACGCGACCACTACCAATTTTTTCGTAACCTACAAGGGTGACGCGGGCGGCTTTGACCATTGCGTCTGCTGCTTCAACGACAGCGGGGAAGCCTAAAGTTTCTACCATTCCGACAGCGATTGACATGAGTTTTCTCCAAGAGTTTAAAATTATTGAGATGTTGATACTGAGGGGTGAGTCAAGTCAACCAGACTCAGTCGGCGCTTTTCGCTAACTAATTCGCTTGCCTAGTAAGTACGGAACTGTTCAACAGCTTCGCTATAGCGAATCGGCAAAACATATTCTAGGTTCTCATGGGGACGGGCAATAATGTGGGTTGATACAACTTCCCCCCCATTCACTCGCTGAGCTGATTCCACCCCAGCAGCTATTGAGGCTTGCACCTCGGAGACATCCCCCCGGATAATGACTGTCACGCGAGCGCTACCGATTTTTTCATAACCCACAAGGGTGACACGAGCGGCTTTAACCATCGCATCTGCCGCTTCTACAACAGCGGGAAAGCCCTTAGTTTCTAACATTCCGACGGCAATTGACATTGCGCTTTTCTCCTGGTGGATTAGTCAAATACAAGTGTGCAAATCAGTGTTGAGCAAAAAATGGACGGGGTGACCATTTTTTAGCTGGAAAAAGCTCTCTCATTTAAGAACTAAACCAAGCATAGAGAAGCTTGGCATACTTAATCAATATAAATTATTATAATAATTCTCAATGAATACGCTTAGAAAAACTTAACAATCGTAATTTGCAGCGATATGATTTAACGAAAATTCACCGTTTCCGAGAATGGTTACTTTTGCTTTATAATTTTTTTATTACTTTTCTATAAGCTAGACCCCTAGTACCCTAAATTCTTGACAGCCGCTGGTCAAAATAAAGTCCTACCTATTCCTGGGTAACCTTGACGGTACAACCCCAAGTTAAGGACACACCAACTTTAGCCTTATAAGTTGGGTTTATAGGTATCATTAGGGTTACTTGTATAGGCAGATATCTTGGGTTTTTAGCACTCAGGGAGGGAAAATTTGCAATGCTTATCTAAGCAGTTTTCTGAAAAAAACTTTCAACAATAGAGTTAAAAATATCAAAATAAAGAACAATAGAAAATAAAAAATTTTAGCTAGATACAAACAATAACTCTCGTTTTTTTTATAAGCCTTTGAGAGTTATTGGGGCGTGATTTAAGTAATTGAAGAAACGGCGAGGTATGAAAGCGTGATGACTGAGTTTCTCACTCAGACAAGTTGGTGGGTACCTTTCTACGGCTTGATTGGTGCAGTTTTAACCCTACCCTGGGCAACAGGACTAATCCGTCGCACCGGACCACGACCAGCGGCCTATTTTAACCTGTTGATGACATTGGTGGCTTGTGTTCATGGCTGGTTTCTCTTGGCATCAGCATTGAACCAGCCACCGCGAGAGTTAGTCTATCACTGGCTCCATGTCGCTGATTTAGATTTATCGTTGGCACTGGAAATCTCACCGATCAGTGCCGGAGCAATGGAAGTTGTGACCAGCCTCAGTCTTTTGGCTCAACTCTATTCTCTAGGGTACATGGAGAAGGATTGGGCATTAGCTCGCTTCTTTGCCTTGATGGGATTTTTTGAGGGGGCAATGAGCGGGATCGCCATTAGTAATTCTTTATTCCTTAGCTATGCCCTGTTGGAGATGCTCACCCTCAGCACCTATTTAATCGTGGGCTTTTGGTATGCTCAACCTTTGGTTGTGACAGCGGCGCGAGATGCTTTTTTAACCAAGCGGGTGGGTGACATTATCCTATTGATGGGGGTTGTGGCGCTGGCGACTCTAGCCGGAAGTTTAAACTTTCCTGACTTATATGAGTGGGCAGCGAGTGCCAATTTACCGCCTTTGACGGCAACGTTACTGGGATTGGCATTAATTGCTGGCCCAATTGGGAAATGTGCTCAATTCCCACTGCATTTGTGGCTAGATGAGGCGATGGAGGGACCAAACCCCGCTTCCGTGTTGCGGAATTCTTTGGTGGTGGGGTGCGGTGCTTACGTACTGATTCAGCTATCGCCGATTTTAGCGCTGTCGCCTGTGGCTTCATCCGCTTTAGTCGCGATCGGGATGGTGACAGCAATTGGGGCATCTTTTGTTGCCATAGCGCAAATTGATATTAAGCGATCGCTCTCCCACACTACCAGCGCTTACCTAGGTCTAGTGTTTATTGCCATTGGGTTGCAGCGAGCCGATGTTGCTGCCGCCTTGCTTCTTGCCCATGCGGTTGCCAAAGCCCTCTTATTTATGAGTATTGGCTCGGTAATTCTTGTAACCAACAACCAAGACCTTACGGAAATGGGAGGCTTGTGGTCTCGGATGCCTGCTACAACCAGTGCCTTTGTGGTGGGTGCGGCTGGTTTGATTGGACTGCTACCGTTGAGCGGCTACTGGGCATTCAGTCAAGGAATCAACGCCTTTTGGGGCTACCATCCCTGGCTAGTTGCAACCTTTTTGTTGGTCAACGGCATCACAGCCTTTGGTTTAACCCGCGTGTTTCGTTTGGTCTTCTTAGGAAACCCTCATGCTAAGACACGTCGTGCCCCCGAAGTGGAATGGCCGATGGCATTCCCGATGGTGACCTTAACCGTGGTGACGCTCATAACACCACTTTTGCTACAGCAACTATCACTATTGCCTCCCTCGAAGTACGAGTACCTAATTAAAACAGCCCAGTTACTGTTAGTAGCTTCTAGTCTAGTGGGTTGTAGCTTGGGAGCGATCGTTTACCTGCCGAGAACTTGGTCCAGGTCAGTTCTCATTCCCTTGAAGTTTGTGCAGGACTTATTGGCATACGACTTTTACGTTGATCGCCTTTATCGTCTGACTGTAGTTTTTGCCGTTGACTTGTTCTCTAAAATCAGTGCTTGGATTGACTGCTATGTCGTCGATGGGTTAGTCAACTTAGTGGGTTTTGCCACAGTTTTTAGCGGTCAGAGCTTGAAATACAGCGCTTCGGGCAAGACACAGTTTTATGCACTGACTATCCTAGTGGGAGTCAGCTTATTGGCTCTTCTGATGACCTGGCCCTTGAATCAATGGACTTTGAGTGGGTGGTCATTGGAGCAGTGGTCTTTATTTAAAGGTCAGTAGTCAGTGGTCAGTAGTCAGTGGTCATTGGCAAACAACAAAGGACAAAGGACAAAGGACAAATTATGTTGAGTGCCTTAATTTGGCTGCCAATAGTCAGCGCGGCTATTCTGGGATTTTGGCCCGGAACTATTACATCCAAGGGTGCTCGTCAAGTGGCATTGGCAGTTACGATGGGTGTCTTTATTTGGTCAGTAGTACTGCTATTGCAGTTTAACCCTAGTACGGCGAGCCAACAGTTTCAGGAAAATCTGCCTTGGCTTGAGGCTTTGGGTTTAACTTACAGTCTGGGGATAGATGGTCTATCGCTGCCTCTGTTGGTGTTAAATGGTTTGCTGACTACGGTTGCCCTTTATAGTACCGATGAAACTCTGGAACGCCCTCGATTATATTACTCGTTGATTTTGTTCCTAAATGCCGCTGTTTCCGGTGCATTTGTCGCTCAAGATTTGCTGCTGTTCTTCTTGTTTTACGAACTGGAACTGATTCCGTTGTATTTGTTGATTGCCATTTGGGGAGGACAACGGCGGGGCTATGCGGCAACAAAGTTTCTCCTATATACAGCGATTTCTGGGGCGCTAATTCTAGCGGCATTCTTGGGAGCGGTGTTTTTGAGTGGGGCAAGCAGCTTTGCCTATAGGGATACGGTTGAAGTGGTATCTTTACTGCCCAATGCTCAACAATTGCTGCTACTGGTCGCGATTCTAGTTGGCTTTGGCATCAAGATTCCCTTAGTGCCCTTTCATACCTGGTTGCCGGATGCTCACGTTGAGGCATCCACACCGATTTCTATCCTGTTAGCGGGTGTGTTGCTGAAGTTGGGGACTTATGGTTTATTAAGGTTTGGATTGGGTTTGTTTCCTGAGGCTTGGGCGTCCTTGGGTAATGGATTGGCAATTTGGGCGGCAGTCAGCGTCCTGTACGGTGCATTTAATGCGATCGCCCAACGAGATATGAAAAAAATGGTGGCTTATAGTTCAGTTGCCCACATGGGTTACATCCTTCTTGCCGCCGCCGCCGCTACACCCCTCTCCCTAGCCGGTGCTGTCCTGCAAATGGTGAGTCACGGTTTGATATCAGCACTCCTGTTTTTGCTGGTGGGCATCATTTATAAAAAGACTGGGTCGCGGGATTTGGACAGCCTTAATGGTTTATTGAACCCAGAACGAGGCTTGCCAGTAATTGGCAGCTTGATGGTGTTGGGAGTGATGGCAAGTGCCGGAATTCCTGGAATGGTAGGATTCATCTCTGAATTTATAGTATTTCGAGGCAGTTTTCCCGTGTTTCCGGTGCAAACACTTTTGTGTATGCTCGGTACTGTCTTAACCGCTGTTTACCTGTTAATTTTGCTTGATCGCGCTTTTTTTGGTCGTCTGTCTCCACAGGCGATCGATTTGCCGAAAGTGCTCTGGCAAGAGCGTATGCCGGCAATGGTTTTAGCGATTTTGATTGTCATTTTAGGAATTCAACCGGGTTGGTTGATTGGGCTGAGTGAAACGACAACAGCGGCAATGGTGACGGCAGCACCAACGATTGCGCTGGAGTCATCGAACCTAGCTCCGTTAGGGACTGAGGAGTGAAACCCTCATCAAGGTTGCTGCTTTTTCCTCGCTGGGGAGATTTTATAGCGGCAGCTTCTTATCCTTAGTCCCAACGCTCTAAATTCCATTCCTATCCCCTGCAAAACCAGCTTGAAAAGCGCCTTAAGAAAACTGTTTGTTCAAGAGAATTTACGATGATAGTCAGCAATAAAAAGTCCCGCAATCATCCTCTGGAGACCTATATTCAACGGCTTATAGCTGGTGAGGCCCTGCTCCCGGAAACACCAGATAATGTTTTAGAGGTTGTCGGCATTCTCAAAAGCTACGGTATTGTTCTGGATGCCTACTCCCGTAATCTTAACTACATCGCCGAAAATCAATTCTTACTCTTATTTCCTTTTTTTAAATATTTTGATGGTGAAGTTTCAGTAGGCAAGTTAATGCGCCATTGGTGGCACGATCGCATTAATTTTGAGTATGCGGAATACTGCATGAAAGCCATGTTTTGGCATGGTGGCGGAGGTTTGGATGCTTATCTGGATTCACCAGAGTTTGAGAAGCGATCGCAACAAGCCATTCAAGCCAGGTTTAAGGGTAATCCCCTGATTCAAACAGTCAATTTGTTATTTCCTGACTTTTTACCGGAACAAGTGCGTCAGCTTGCTTATTACAGTGGGCTGGGGCAATTCTGGCGAGTAATGAGCGATTTGTTCCTCGATTTATCTGATGGCTATGACAACGGGAAAATTATATCGATTTCCGATGTGGTCGAGCATATCCGAGCGGGTTTAGTTGCCGCTGCTAATCTACCCATTACTTATGCGGCAAACATCCGGGGGCAGGCGTATGAAATCCTTCCTAAATCTGCGGGTTTGACGTTCCTAGCCGATACCGCAATCCCTTATGTAGAAGCAGTTTTCTTCCGGGGAACGCCTTTCAGAGGTACAGTTTCTTACAATGCTCAGGCCAATCAGATTTCGCCTGATCCCAGTCGATTTACTTATGGGGCGTTATATGCTGACCCTCTACCGATTGGTGGTGCTGGGATTCCGCCAACACTGCTGATGCAAGATATGCGTCATTATCTCCCAGACTATCTCCACAATATCTATATGCGATCGCGTCGAGGTGAGGATGACTTGCGAGTACAGATTTGCGTGAGTTTCCAAAAGTCAATGTTCTGCGTAACCACAGCCACAATTTTCGGGCTAGCACCTTATCCCCTCGACACTACAGATCCACAGCAACAAGAGAAAAATCGAGTTTATCTGGAAGGTTGGATGGATCGGTTTTTAACCTCACGATTGGGAGAGGTTAATCAGTGAACTACTGCGGGGACTCTTCCCAGCAGCTTCCCAAGCCCAAGAAGTAACCCTCTTGGTGTCCCTGTCTTGCAACAGACTCTTTGGGCTGAAGGGGTGACAAGCAAGCTGAAGGCTTGATGAAACAAGCTTTTTAACCCATTAACCTACGAAAAGATATCAGTTTATTGACAGGCTTGTTGAGAATGAACTGTTGAACTCCATATTCTTGATAATGATAATCACCAGCTAGGGAAGGGAGGGCGAGGTATACCTCGCCCTCCCAGATTGACTTTTTT
>JALYGX010000248.1 GCA_030776905.1 Cyanobacteriota bacterium
ACGGCGCGAATAATTTTCGCTCCCGCACCGATATCAACATGACCGCCGATTTTAACTCCCTCAACAATGGTTACTTGTTGTAAAATCAGGCAATTTGGCCCGATAGTTGCAGCGGGGTGAATCACTACACCATTAGGATGCGTCAGGAGTAGCCCTCCTTCAATCTGACAGTTTAACGGGATATCCGCTGCTGTTACCACGCTCCAGAATCGGTGCTGTATCACGTTCCAAGCGCAAAAAAAACTTCCTATTATTCCACCGCGTGCCTGCCACTTTTGATACTCGCGGATAGACTTAAGCAGTTGGCGGCTAGGTTCCCACCAACGGCTACATTTTTCTCGGCTCCAATCAGGTTCGGTGGCAGAAATGAGTGGAGCCGTCAGGGATTCAATCATTGTCTCTAGACTTTGTGGAGCTAATAATTTTGGCAGGGATGCCAACTGCCGTTTTCTCCGGGGGAATGTCTGATAGAACCACCGCGTTTGCACCGATGTTTGCACCATCTCCAATCGTGACGTTGCCAAAGATTTTCGCCCCAGCTCCGACGTTGACGCGATTCCCCAATTTCGGAGCATCGAAGGGTCGTTCCAGGTAACGATTTCCCATCGTTACGCCTTGTCGGATAATACAATCGTCGCCAATAGAACAATTTCCGTGAATGACGATACCACTCTGATGTTCGATGATGACGCGGCGACCGAGCTGAACGGTATAGGGCAATTCAATGCCATAAGTATTTCGGATCTTGCGGTACAACGCTCGGTAGAGAATGCTGAAGGGAGCCCGAAGTATTAAAGGTTCGATTTTCATTCTCCAAACCCCAAAGCGCTGAACGGCTACTGCCCGAAATCCCGGCTTTGTCCAATCACGTTCATGAGCAATCCAATCTTCTTTGAGCTGTTGCCAGAATCCCAATGCCGGGGGTTCTGTTTCGTTCACGCTCGATCGGCTCTCTGGCTGTGCGACCATAATAATACTTCTGCTGAACAGGGTTTTTTCTGGAAAAACTCAGATCTTTGCCCATCCTAGCTCTTCAACGTTAATTGGAAGAGCTGGAGATACTTCTCTTGAGGAAGACACTGTTACGGAGGAAATCACGCAAAAATTGTGGTGGATCTGCATCTGGCTTGCGTTGAAACCCTCGGCGCAACCTCCAAAAAGCAAAACCCGAAGCCCAAAAGATATCGGCTAGGGCAGTGTACATCCAACCATAGTTTTTGAGAAAGTACCGTTGCCTTGAATCAAACCAGTATTGGGGAAGGCGCTTAGGTGGGCGTTTGGAGTCAGTTACGCCAGAGCTTTGCCCGACTAGGTGTACGACCCGACTTTGAGGTACGTACCAGCAACTCCAGCCAGACTTGTTCGCCTGCAAGCAAAAGTCCATTTCTTCGTAGTACATGAAGTATTCTTCATCCATCAATCCCACTGCCTCAAATACTTCGCGGCGGACGATCATGCTTGCTCCTGCCACCCAATCTGTTTGACAGGTTTCTTCTGGAACCGGAGGTGCAATACCCCACTTTGCCAACAACTTTGATACGATTCCAAGACGCCAGCCTTGCTCTAACTCGCTGATCACGGTGTGGAAGCGAAATGCTGACTGCTGCGGCGTGCCATCAGGGTCTTCGAGGCGGCTACCAGCAATCCCTACGTCGGGATGTTTATCCATGAAGTCTACCAGCACCTGTAAAGCCCCAGGGCGAACGATGGTATCTGGGTTGAGCAACAGAATGTAGGGTGGTGGATTCACTGACTCTAAGACTGGGCGGATTGCTGCGTTGTTGCCGTAAGCAAAGCCACCATTTCGCTCTAATGGCATGAATGACACCCAGTCACACCAGCCTTCGGTGGCGATCGCGGTGCCAATTTGTTCAACTGACCCATCTCCAGAAGCATTGTCGGTAAGCACCACACGAGTTCCCGGAAGCGATCGCACTTCACTCACTAAAGAGCGCAAGCAGTCAATGGTTAGACCCGGTGTTCGGTAATTAACGATTACTACGATTAAAGAAGTTAGGCTATCTGGCTGAGTTGTGTCAGACATAACGTTAGGTCACACTATTGGGTTATATACAGCTAATTTTTTATTTAGATTAATCAAGCTTTTTGGGGATATTTTATACAGTTTGAGTGCAAAACACTAAGTATTAAAACGGTCCTAATCCGTTCATTGTATTGAGGAGCAAATTTATCCAGATTCTCTAACAAAATTGGCCTTCCTCTCTACTGTCTGGGTTGATGGACAGGCAGTGGAATAGTCTGAGAATTCCTACCTCCATCTTCTCAAGTAGCTTCGATTTTTGCCAAGAGCCTTTGAGGAAATTGGCTGAGACGACACGGCTGTTCTACACTCTCTTGAAACTGTCACTTATCACTTTTGCTTTTTGCTCATAGCAATTTCCTTCATATGCGAGATGCGTGCCTCATAAGTCTGCTCAAATGTGTGCGAGCGGGCAAAGGCGATCACCTTAAACGACATCGCTTTTATCTCCTCTCTATTTCGATTTAGCTCGGCGACTTTCCTCGCTAGCAATTTGGGTTGATTCATTTCGACAAGCCATCCAGCTTTTGACTGCTCTACAATTCCCATAAATGCTTCATTAGCGTATCCGACAATCGGTACACCACAGGACATTGTTTCTATATAAGTGCATGATGGGTCGCCCTGTCGATGACAACAAATAAACAAATCTATGTTAGCTTTTACAAACGGGAAGAAATCTGTCTTAAAGTCGGGTACCCCCATCATCTTGACACAATCACCAAGTCCAT
>JALYGX010000249.1 GCA_030776905.1 Cyanobacteriota bacterium
CCGATCAGCCGCGACGGGACAAGGCAGCCGACGAAGGCAGGCTCCTCCATCAGGACTAGCACGTCGATGGCGTCGCCGTCATCGGCTAGAGTCGAGGGCACGAAACCGAAGTCGTAGGGGAAAAACGCGCCCGCCGCCAGCACGCCGCCCAACTTGTACAGTCCGTGCTTCTTGTCCCACTCAAATTTGTTACGGCTGCCCTTGGGGGTGTCAATGATAACGTGGAGTGTCTCAGCATCGTCTGAGTCAAACGGGGGCAGGTGGAGGGGGTCGGTTACCATAGTTTAGCGCGTATCCATTTCCGAATAGCGATAGCGAAGCGCTGCTGCGAAGCGCAGATCGCACTCATCATATCCTGCTTGTGTTACCTGGAAGCTAATGATGCCGTTGTTCAGCCGTCTCGCCCTCTAAATCTCTCTCATGACAGAAGACTTCTTTACAATAAAAATTCACAATAAATATTACGATAAAAGCATAGCTAGATACATTTTTTAAAACCTTAAAGTACGGAGTTTAGTCATGTACTCGTTAATTGGCTCGACTGGAACTGTTGAAGAGATATATAGCCAATCTCTGTGTTCTCGCCAAATCTCGCGCAACCAATTGCGTCAGCTCCAGTCAATTAGTGGGATTGCTGCACTCAATCCGCAACAAAACCGTCTGATCAGACGATTGCTTCATGCCTCGCGAAGAGGATGGCTAAACATTACTGATTAATCTCGTTACTTAGAACCAAAGATTAACCCAGTCGGTGTCAAAAACTATAGCGATCAACCTTTTTATTGGGGGGGCTATAGATTATGACATCACTTTTTTCATAGGGCTTTTATTTGCTGAAGTATTACTTAAAAGTGAAGGTAATGGAAAAGACAGGCTTGGAAAGCCTGTCCAAAGGTTTTTACAGTTGCGTTTGAGTGTCTATATTTAATAGCCCTAACCTAAAAAGCCAATAGCTATTTTAGAATTTGAAGCCGGCACCAGCTTGCACGCTAACAGCTGAGGCTGGGCTATTTTGGTAAGCATTGATGCCCACCTTGGTATCGCCATAAACAACGATATTCTGACCGACTTGTGCTTCAGCACCTAGTGTCACAACAGGGGCACTTTGGTTACCTAATGGTGTTGGTTTTCCTGAGGATTCTACAAATGAGTAACCAGCACCGACGTAAACATTGGCATTGTTAGTGACAGGAACATCATAGGAAACCATTGGCATGATAGCGCTGGTTTCATCACTAAATAGTACAGCCCCACGTACAGAAACAGGTGCTTTTGAAGTAGTTAGGCGACCTTGAATGTTTCCGCCGAAAGTTGCAGCATCGCCACCTGTTGCACTACCACCATTAGTGACACCGGCTGCTACACCACCACCAATGTAGTTAGCATCTGTACCTACTGGTTTAGCGGAAGCGCCACCAGCAGACATCAAAAGAGGAGCGATGGCAGTAGCGGTCAAAACAGAAAGAGTTACAACAGACTTAATTGCGCGTTTCATAGTTCCTTCCATCAACGTTAAAGTGTATCGTTGCGTTGTTACTATCTAAGTCGATGAGAGGAAATAAAAGGTTCCAAAAAATCGAAGAAACTTTGAGAGGAAGCTTGAAGGTATTCCAGACATTGAAAGCTGGTTATTATAATCTATTTCCTTGTTTTGCTTATAGATAGAATGAAATCGGAAACCACTCTTTTATAGATGGAATAAGGGGTTCCTCTTAAAGCTTGAGGCTTTATCGATTAATTTAATTACCGTGCGTTGGTAGTAGACTGTTTGGCAAGTGTCACATAATAAAAGAAAAACATTTAAGTAAAACAATCCGGATGTTTTGCTGCCGAGTCAGTAATCTTGAGATTTAGAGCGCGATCGCATTTAGAATTAGAGTCCTTAGGATAAGGAGCAAAAATGCAGTAAGTCTGGGCGAGAGAATCTGCTTCTCACTGCCGAGGCTAGCGCTATTCTATTAAAGGAAAACAAGCTTCACTCGTATGGCGGATTTGTTAAGCTTATTCTTCGCGCTGGTCTTCCCATCGCCTCTAGTGGCACAAGCCCATTTATCTAGCTCACTTAAACCTGACAATCCTCCAGTCTTGCTGGCTGACACTCGCCTCCCCGACTCACAAGGGAGTCCGGAGAAACCTTTCGAGAAGAATTGTCAACCCAAGCTAAGTGGGTCGAATCAACTCACCAGCGTATTCAACGGTTTAACACAAGTAGCACTTTGGGTTGGCGAACCACAGTTCGGCATCAATGCTGTCATGGCAAATCTGGAACCGCAGCTAACGGCATACCTAAATCCTCGCCCTTTTCCTGAACTGCATGAAAAAGCGAAAGAGGCAAGAGTTCCGGTACTGATGTATCACGACATCTTGCCGAAAAAGGAAGTGTTTTTTGATGTCACCCCAGAAGAGTTTGAGAGACACCTGCAACTCATTCAGGAGAAAGGCGCAACTCCAATTAGTTTTGATCGCTTAATGACTCATTTACGCACGGGGCTGCCATTACCAAAAAAGCCAGTTTTGCTGACCTTTGATGATGGTTACGGCGGTCACTACGAGTATGTTTACCCTTTACTGAAAAAATACGGCTATCCAGCAACTTTTTCAATTTATACCAATGGTGTTGGTAAGAATGTCGGTAGAAGCCACGTTAGCTGGCAGCAATTGAAAGAAATGGCAGCTGACCCATTAATCACAATTGCCGCTCATAGTGTCACTCATCCACGGGACTTGAGAGAATCTCCCGATGACCAGCTACAGAAAGAAGTGAAGGAGTCTAAGCGTATTTTAGAGGAGCAACTGGGCATTGCGATTCGCTACTTTACTTATCCCGAAGGGAAGTATGACAAACGGGTGGCTGACATCGTGCGCCAAGCCGGGTATCAAGCGGCGTTGACAATGAATGACAACGATGAGCGCTTTGCTGGAGGTTCAGAGAGTTTGCTAGCCGTTGGACGATTTGGTCAGTCGAGACTACAAGATGTAGTCGATAAAGCTTGGGGTGGTCCCCAGTTGCCGGGTTTGAATGCTGGACACTTCGATTTTTCAGCCGCCATTCAACGAACGGAAGTCACGATTGATAAAACTCCCTTCGTTCTAATTTCGGGTGGCAAGCCAATGACCATTCATGCCAAAAGCCGCTACCAAGTTCCAGAGATTTTGGCAGAAACTAAAGCCGTTGCTGGTGTGGATGG
>JALYGX010000250.1 GCA_030776905.1 Cyanobacteriota bacterium
TCCTCTGACTCTCACGAATCACCTCTTGTGCCTTATCAAACAGCAGTTCTTCAACAAGATCGCCATGTTCGGTTGCCGTTTCTAATAAAATCTGTAAGTCAGCCTTTTCCTGGCTTACCATTTCCACAAGAGACTGGAGTTGTACAGCAAATGCTTTTAGTAAGGCTTCGGCACGCTGGCGTTCAACAATTTCGGCTTTTAGTTGTTTATTCGACTCCTGCAACTGCATTTCAATGGTGTCAGCATGGGTAGTCGTGGTTTCCAGTAAGATTTCCAGGTCTGCCTTATCCTGCTTTAAGTTTTCCAGTTCCCGCCGTAGCTGTTCTATTTCTAAAAATAGCTGTTCTGTTGATAGTTCTTGTGTGTGCATCATCAGAGGATTTATCCTTGACATAAAGTACGTTTTATGATTTATCTATAAACGATGCACCTTACACAGTTCCTATTGCAACTCCAGCTGCAAAGAGGGCATCAACCGCTGCAAGTTTTTCAAAGACTTTGCCTGCCAAGGGATATTATTAGAGCCTTTGACCACCATCTGAATCGTCCCTTTCTGACGCACCTTGATCACATACTTTGACAGAACATTGATTCCAGAACTGTTCAAAAATTCCAGTTTTTGTAAATTTAGAATAATCTTCCCAGGCTCTTGATCGGCTAGATCGTTCAATAACTTTACGATTGGCGCATACTCTTCCATCCCACTCAACCGCAGTGAACCTTCACAGCTTACAGTTTCGGTAAGCAGGTCATAGCAGATGCTGTAATCGTCAGTCTTAATCTCCATTATCCCAAAGCTCTTTGCCTACTCTTAGTGACCGAGGAAACCTAAACCTTCAACTGTACCATTGTGGTCACAGCGATCGCTTCTGGGTCTTTTTGGATAGACTCGAACTTCCAACTGAGCTGTGCTTGATAATCATTGATCATGGTCAGCAAGCCCAATCCAGAAATGCTCTCGCTCTCATCTGAAGCATTTTGTTCGAGATAACGAAAGTACAAATCGCTGGGGTCAGAGTTCATTAACTCCTGGATAAATGCCTGAAACTTAGCGATCGCTTGAGGATGGACACTATTAGTGGTGAGAAACACAAGTCTGTCACTATGCATTTGCAGCGTCAAGCTAATGGGATGCTGGGATGTCTCGTCACTAAACTTCATGGCATTCTCTAACAACTCATTGCCGACAAAGCTAACAGCGCTCTTTACCTCCGCTTGGATGTCAGCTTCACTAGTAGCTCCCTCATTTCCAGGAAAGAAAGTGGCAAAATAGTCAGCCATAAAATCAGCCGACAACCCATTGGTACGCCAGCGCTGCTTGAGTGGAACCGAGCTAGGCGAAAATACCAGAGTCAAGTATTCCTGACCAACAGGCAGAGCGTTGCTGAAGTCTCCAAATATCTCAGTCATATCGATAGTTGTCCTTTGTCCTTTGTCAGTCGTCCTTAGCTAATAACTAATGACCAATGACGCATAACCCATAACGAATGACTACTTCTGTTTGAGTACCAGTAAAGTGATGTCATCGTAGACTTTTTGCTCGCCGATATGCCGTCGCACATCCTCAACGACGACTTGCCTGATTTCCTCGGCTGACCGATGTCCGTTGTGCCCCAGCACCTCACAAAACCGCTCAACGCCGTACCGCATCCCCCACTGATTCTCGGCTTCAGTAATTCCATCGGTGTAGAGAACTACCACGTCCTCTGGGTTCAACTGTACCTGAGTATGGGCAACGAAATCGGTAATATCTGCTTCCAGACCAATGGGAAAGCCTAAATCTATCGTGTCAATCCGTTCCACCTGACCGCCAGAACGCACGATAATCATCTCTTCGTGTTGACCGCTCAAGCACAGACTTCCCTCTTGGTAATCGAGTAAGGCAAGGGTAAGATTTTTATCCGAATTCATGCGCTGCACGTTGTCGTAAATCACCCGGTTAAGCACGTTCAAGAATTTAATCGGGTCAGTTTCATTGTTCTCCAGTAGGGTACGCACTGCCGTTTGTACCATAATCATCAATACGCCGCTCTCTAAGCCATGCCCGGTCACATCACCGATGCCAATTTTGACTAAACCGTTGTGAGTTAGTACATCGTAGTAGTCACCACCGACCTCTTGGGCAGGCTCCATAAAACCAGCAATCTCTAGTTTGGGAATCTGGCTGAGTTCCTCCTCTTTGGGTAATATCATCTGTTGCAGTTGGCGCGTTATATCCAGTTCAGCCTTCATGCGGAGATTTTCCGATTTGAGGCGGTTGTTCAGGAGGGTTATTTCCTGATTAGCTTCGTTTAGCTCGGCTGTCCGTGCTAAGACGCGCTGTTCTAACTCCTCATTCGCCTCTGCCAAAGCGGTGAAGGACTCGCGTAACTTTAGAGCCATGTGATTGAACGCTTGCGCTAAAACCCTGAGTTCCTTTGCGCCCTGCATCTCTACTTTCTGCTCTAATTCCCCGTGACCTAAATCTGAAGTAGCGGCTTGCTGCGCTAGCATCCAAGACGCGGCGCTCAAACGAAATATTGGTTGGGTAATGGAACGAGCACAGAGGATTCCCAGGACAGTCGCCAAAATTAAGGCGGCTAAACATAAGAAGATAGTAGAGCGGGTGTTGGCATTGATGCGCTCCATAAAATCGGCTTCGGGAATCACCACAACCATCAGCCAATCCAGACCTCGACCGTCTCGCACCGCAGTGACCTGAAGAAATTGACGTTTTCCATCGAGATCGAAGGTCAATTGCTGGTTACCGCCAATCCGGTCGAAAGCGCCAAACTGCTTTTGTAAATACAGGGCTGCACCTCGAATTAAGAAATTAGTGCTATTGACAGCATTGCGCCGTTCTCGTCCCTCTTTGCTTGTGACGAAGGGTAACTCATTTGCGGAACTGGCAACAATGTCTCCAGAGCGCTCGATAATGAAGGCTTGTCCAGACTGGCTGATTTTTAGATTGCCCAGAAAGTCACTGATTTGCGAAAGGGTGAAATCAATTGCCAACACGCCACGCAGAACACCCTTGTCGTTGTAGATGGGGACAACTGGGGTAATGCCAAGATCGGGGGTGGCGGTAAACAGGTAAATGGGCGACCAGGTAGGTTTACTTGCCTGTATTGCCGCTTTGTACCAAGGTCGAGTGCGCGGATCGTATTCGTCGGTTTTGATTAAGTCAGTCCGATTCCCCTGTTTATCGACCTGATAAATCTTGCGTAGAGGCGCTGTAGACTCGTCTCGAATGTAGGCAAGGTCTGGGTCGCCTTTCTTAAGCAGGATAAAGTCTCCCTCTTGGTTGCCGTAGTAAAGAGTAGGTACCAGGTTAGTCAGTTGAACTTGATGCCAGAAATAGTGTTCGACACGGGGAAAATCTTCTAGATCTAAATTTCTAGTACGGACTGCCGTGGCGTTCATTTGCAAGAATAGCTGGGGAAAGTCCGCTAAGGTGCGGATATGCTCTTCAATGCGATCGCTAACTTCTCGACTCAACCGGGCAGCTAGGTCGTTGACTGCCTGCTGCCCATTGCGTAAAGAGAGATATCCTGTTAGCCCCACGGCGGCAAAGATTTGCAGGACGAACGGCACGATGAGGACCCAACGCAGCGACACCTTTTGAAAGGGAACTAAGCGGTTGAAAGAGTTCATTAGTATGCTAGCGATCGCCTTTTAACAGTATCGCTCTTGAAATCTCCATCTTCCGGCGTTAGTCAAGCTGGCAAACGTCGGTATTAGCCTAAGCAAGCAGGGGGATTTACTTTTGCACAGCCGACAGCGAAACCACAGATTGAGGAAAGCGACTCTTCAAGGCGGGTAAGACAGGACAGGGTTTTTTCTGCTGTAAGTTGTCCGAGGCGTGCCCGCTAAACGTATTCCAGCGGAAAGGCCCTCTTTGAGCCGCTGATATCCACAACAGACGTTTTGCCCGCGTCATTGCCACGTAGAGGAGGCGGAACTCCTCAGCCGTCTTCAGGTGTCCGGCTTGTTCCCAAGCCTCCGCTGCCATCGGTAAGGGAAACCGCTTATGCAGACTGGCACGAATCTGCGCCCTAGCCACTTCTGCCAGGGTAAAGTCTCCCAAAAACTGGGCGGCGGTAGGAACCCAAGGGCTACCAGGAAGCGTGTCTTCATGCAAAAACGGTAGGAAGACATAGTCCCAGTCCAGTCCCTTGGCTTTGTGCATGGTAATGATCGTGAGTTGATGGGAGCGCAGATAGCGGGCGTCGGCGTTTTCCGTGTCTACGGGTTCAAAGCGTTCTGAAGTCACGATTTCACTGAGGGCGGCTAGGGTAGCGCTCATGGAACTATTTCCATAAGTCTGTTTGGCAACTCGTTCCGCTAATTTATCGGCAGTGGCTAACTCGGATTGATCGTAGTTTAAGGTGAGAGCTAGGAAGGAAACTAGCTGATAGTGGGGGAGTTCCAGACGAGCGCGAAGCAGACTACTACAGTAGTGACGAGCTTGACGCACGGACGGTGTTTGTTGGGGGTCGAGAGGACCAGGGTAGAGGAATTGTTCTGGGAAGGTGGCAAGGGCGTTGAGGTCTTGGGTAGGAATTCGTTGGCGCTGGACGAGGACTTCTAGGGCAGCTTTCAGGTAATCGGGGGAATGGGGACGGTCGAGGAATTGCAGCATTGCCAGCATTTCAGCAGGAACGTAGGAATGGCGATCGCTTCCTTGCACATCATAGACATCAATCCCATGCTGACGCTTGAGAAATTGCAACTTGTCAGCGACAAAACTCCCTTGACGGTTCTCCCGTACTAACACAGCCGCTCGATGGCTGGGGTTTTGAGCAAATAACTCAACAACACGCTCTCCAATCAGTTCGACCGTTTGGTAAATGTCGCGGGGAGTGTAGATTTCTAAGCCTCGACCGACTGGGTTTGGATTGGCATCTGCTTGAGGGTCATCCGCATTAACGGGACGAATAATTTGGGGACGGAAAGCTTGCTCGACACCTGTAAGCTGGGAACGATTGACCCAGTTTAAGACAAAGTTAGCCGCGTCGATGATGATGGGGGTACTGCGACCCGCTTGATCCATCGTTGCCAGACGCCCAGTGTCATTACACGCTTCGCAGAACCAATTGAAGTAAATCGGGTCGGCGGGGGTGAAGGTGGAGTTAATGGCTTGATTGGGGTCGCCCACCCGGATTAAATTCAGCGGCGCGTCTGAGTTATTTGGGTTAGCGGCGAGAGTTTCTAGTAGTTGGAATTGGAGTGGTGTCGAGTCTTGAGCTTCGTCTTCAAAGACGGCAAAGAATTGCTTCTGCCACAACTGACGGACGGCGTCATTTTTCAGGACTCGCAGGGCGGCGAGAATCATGTCGTCGTAGTCAATGAAGTTACGGCTATGGGCTACGGTTTGGTATTGTTCGTATAAGCCAGCAGCGATCGCTAAAATTTCATAAGCATCCGGCGTCTGTTCGCTAAGTTCCCACAAATCGCGAGGCAATAAACCAGAGCTTTTTGCTTCGTGGATGACGATTTGGGCAATTTCCGGTAGCACCTCCGTCCGCAGCACCGACTGTCGCCGCAGCCGTTCGGTTTCTTCCCCATCAAACTGACGCCCCTCTAGCAGGGTAGAATAGCGGCGCGGGTTAGCGGCAATCCACTGCTCCACACAGGCACGAATTAAGCGGTGACTTTGATTTGGCGTTACTAATGTTGCATTTTCTAGATTGAGTCCCGACAACTCTGGATGGCGGTTGGCAATGTTCAGCGCCAAACCGTGCAGGGTATAGACAACAAAGCTATTTTGTGGTAGAAACAGCTTTTTCAAGTTCTCGCGGATTTTGCCTTTGATACTGGCAGCAGCAGAACGGGTAAAGGTGACGACGACTAACTGACGCTTACCGTGGAGTTGGTGACGTGCGATCGCAAAAGCCGCAGCGACTGCCATCCCTGTAGATTTCCCAGCACCCGGTACGGCGGAAACTGCCAACTGTCCCCCCTGCCAGTCTGCCATGCTTTGTTGTCCGCGTCGCAAGCCGTTGCGGAGGTGCTGCAATCCCTGCTCGCGCAAGGCTTGTAGGGGTTGAGTCAGGTTGGTCGGGTTTTGGGGGTCATCCTGTGACATCTGTGGGGGTAATCGTTGCAACGTACCAGCTTCAGTCTAGCGTGATGTCCTTTCTCTCTCAGGTGTTGTATATGTGTGAATTTTTGTAATAGAGGACAGTATTTCGCATTTTTTTGTACTCGGCACTGGCTGCTTATTTCAACGATAATCAGGTCGCAATTGAGGATTACAACCAGGCACGACTTATTGAGCCGGATCATGATATCGATGCCAATGATGCGCATGGCTACTACGGACGTGGTCTTGCCCGTTCCCGAATGGGAGACAATCAAGGAGCGCTTGAGGATTTACACAAAGCTGCCACACTC
>JALYGX010000251.1 GCA_030776905.1 Cyanobacteriota bacterium
AACGACCAGAGGCTGTCTGGATTGGCAAGGCATTCGGCTTTCCAGTGGTCAATAATGGCTACCAGTTCGGGAAGCCCTCAAATTAGATGCAAGTCAGTGCCCACCTGGAAACTGCCACCTTAACTAAGGCGACTTTTTGCCATACCATCATGCCAGACGGTAGGGTTAAAAATGATAACTGTGATTAGAACGAACCGACTTCCAGAAACACCTAAGTATCAAAAAAAGTAATTGGAGAAAGCAAACAGGATGGGCATTGCCCACCCTACACTTATTGAGACTGGTGAAAGATGTCAGCAATACCTAAATACGCTCATTGACACGTCGATGAACTGGATTCACAACTGGCTTGCCGTTAACGTCCACCTCTAACTCTTCGCGACGAAGTGTTTCTGTAGCATCAACCGTATCCCGCTCGATCTCTTTCCTGACGCTGACTTCCTCACGCACAAAAGCTTGCTTTGTGATATCGGCAGTCTCTTCGTAGACATTCATGTGAACGACTTCGCCTTCCCTGAAATTAGCATTACCGGGACTAACCGACGTTCCAATGTCATCAGGAATTCTCCGTTCAATAACAACTCGCTCCTTCTCTACAGGAACTGAAACTCGTGCTGTTTCGGCTTCAACTCGCTTGCCGATCGCTACTTCACCCGTTTTATGACGGTTTTTATTGGCAATAAGCCGTTCTTCGTACAGTCTGAGCTTTTGATGATCTTGCTCGTTCATCTGGTACAGTGAAGGCTCTTGCTCGTAGGTATAAGTCTGGCGGTAATCAGGAGTAGGACGAGCCTGATGAGCTGCAGGAACTTGCTGGTAGGTGGCTCTCTTGGGGCTAGGAGTAGGGCGAGACTGATGAGAAGCAGGGCGTGTTTTAGCGGATTGAGAAGGTCTCCGCACCACTCCTGACGCTTCCACAGGTACTGACGTTTCTACGGTGGGAGTGCGATAAACGTGACGCACTCGCTCTTCGTAATCGTGATCAACCGTTATGCTCTCATCGTACTCTGGTAATTTTTCCGCTTGCTCTTTAGTCGCCATTCCTGTGGCATAGATGCGTCGCGCTTCAGCATTAACACTGCAACGACCCACTGGAAGCAAGACCTTTTTACCAAAAATCCAGAAGCCTGTATCAATGACGAAATAGCGAAAACGCCCTGCATCGTCTACTAGCACATCGTGAATCGTGCCAATCTTCTCAGCGGTTTTCCCAGCATAGACATCAAGTCCCTTGACATCTTCACCATCAAAAGCATCTTGGCGATAGTTTGGATTAAAATCCTCAATTTTGAAAAGAGGCATGGTTTTGTCTCCAGAGTCATCTACGTCCCAGTACCCACATCCTAAGCATCTGTAGACGTTGATTCCTCTGGCTAACGAATGAGAATCAGCGCCTAACTATCAGTCGTCAGACTGCTTTTTGCCTTTGAGGATGCATCGCTTTTTTGAGGCCACAAGTAGATGGCACCGGAGATCAAAGTGAGGGCGACAGATAGCCAGAAAGCAATTAGGGATACGGTTTTCCAGGTATCGGGTGTTGGTGCAATTAAAAGTGCGATCGCCAGAATCTGACTCACGGTTTTGAGCTTACCCCAAATATTGGCTCCACTAATGCTAGTAGTGCCAGTTAAGTTGGGGTTAACTCGCCAACCTGCGATCGCTAATTCCCTTGCCAAGATTAGAAACACACCCCAAGCGGGTATCTGACCCAGTTGAATCAACACCAACAGAGGACCCAATACTAAAAATTTATCCACTAAGGGGTCGAGAAACTTGCCCAAATCGGTGACTTGGTTAAGCTTACGAGCCAGATAACCGTCTAACCAATCTGTCCCCGCCGCCACCAGAAAGATTACCAAGCAAATCCAGCGCGTTTGCTCGGTTGGGTTATTTAGACCGTATAAGATAAACGGCAATGCCAGTAAACGAGAAAAGCTAATCCAGTTGGGTATATTCATATAACACAGCTAAGAGTTAAGGTACTAATGTTTTAACTCTTAGCTCACAACTAGTGCAGCCTGCACTGAATTATAAAAAAGGGCTTATACCAGTTCTTTGTGAAGCTCTCCTGATGCCAACGTCCTTAGCAAGCGCCATGACTATTGGCAACGGTTATTACAGTTTTCCAAATTAACTTGAGATCGTAGATCACAGACCACTTTTGCTGATAGGCAATATCCATCCGAACGATGTCTTCAAAATCAGTAATGCTAGAGCGTCCATTTGCCTGCCATTCACCCGTAATTCCAGGCTTGGTATTCAAGCGTTCCCAATGATGCACCTCGTACCTCATGACTTCATCCACCGTTGGCGGACGAGTACCAACCAAGCTCATATCTCCTTTGAGAACGTTCCAGAACTGAGGCAATTCGTCTAAACTTGTACGACGTAAAAAACGACCGATGCGAGTGATACGAGGATCGTTTTTATTTTTGAAGATGTTGCCTGTCGCTTGATTTGTAACGAGATGTTGTAGGCGATCTGCTTCCACAACCATTGAGCGGAACTTCCAGATGCGAAAGGTCTTGCCTTTCAAGCCGCAACGCAGCTGACTGTAGAAGATTGGCCCTGGGTTATCGAGCTGGATTGCGATCGCGATCGGGAGCGCAATCATGGCAGTTACCGCCAAACCAACCAACGCGCCTAGAATATCAATGAGACGCTTGCGCTTACACTTTGCAGAATAATGCACCTGTTGCTGGGTTCTATTTAGCTGGGTAGAGCTATTCAAAAGTGCTGAGTTAACCCAGCGGTAAGCCGTGGACTTTGATAGGGTAGACACAGTTGGCAGGCGATTCTTTACAGATCGTTTGACGTATCCGTCAATATTCCGCTAATAATATTGAGGTTGTTTAAGACGTAGGTATCCCAACTCTCACTACTTTACAATATCTTTACATTAGTTGCCTTTTTTTGAAGAATTTGTGAACTTTATACCTATTTCCTTGACATTAAAAGAAATTTATAGATGCATTGAGGGATTCAAACTCATGCATTTGGGTAGAGGTGTTTGACCAAAACTTATGCCTAGTAATCTTTCGTATCCAACTTAACAATCAGCGGTTCCTCAAATTTTTGATGAGTTGCAGACAGAACTAGGTGCAGGTACTGACGCAGACGCTCTTGTTGATGAGGATTGGGGCGATACAGCCCTTCGCTGACTTGGGAAAAAAGCGGCTCACTAGCGATGTCTGAGTAAGGGAAACTTTCACTTGAGGCTTGAGATAGCAGGCTATATTCCTCGAATGCAGGGACTAGACCCGGAGGCAGATGACCTTCCACCAAGCGGACAAGGCGAGCGTAACAAGCAACTGTGTTCAAACCCCGACGCTCTAATTGCTGCAAGATTTCCTCAAGGGTATAAACAGGACTAGTCGAGTCGTCTGCCGTTTTAGGAAAAGCACGTAGCAGTTCCAAAAGCAGAAAATAGTCGCTGTACTGGTGCTGCAAGCGATTCAAAACTTGGGGATACAGAGGCAGAGTTGCCAGTCCAGCAGCAACCCAACAGCCTGTTGTTGAATCAGTGTCTTGCACGATTGTGGCATTCGGTAGTTTTTGCTGTATCCACTTTTCTAGCGCTCCCCAAATAGAGGTGCCACCAACAGACAGGACTTGATAAATTCCTGGTTCCAATAGTCCCGTTTCAACCATCAGCGCGTTTAGCTTTCGATTTAAGTGTTGAATGAACGGCGAAATAACATGAGTTGCTAAGTCTGAACGCTTCACCAGCCATCGATCAGCACCTAGTTCTAAGGTGAATTCGTCTTTATGTTGCAAGATTTGCTTCAGGTAGGCAGCCGATTTCAGGAGAGCTTGACCGAAAGCCGTACTTTGTAAAATCAATGCTAAGCGATCGCGTTTTTGCGGGTCGGCTTGACCTGGTAACGGCAGTTCTACATCACTGGGGAGTAAGAGTTGCTGGAGTTGCTGCTCTGACATCTGGGGATAGAGTAGCTGACAGAAGATATCTTGAT
>JALYGX010000252.1 GCA_030776905.1 Cyanobacteriota bacterium
CCGTCGTCTGAAACACCACCAACAACTGAGGTGATGGAACAGAAGACGACCGCGACACCAGAAGAAGCGTTTCATATTAACGAAACACGGCATGAAGGGGGCTATGCGCTACGGAAACTCTTCCACGAAAGCGATCGCCTATTAGTCGTGAAATATGTCTCGCCTAACTGTGGTCCTTGCCACACCCTCAAGCCGATTCTCAACAAGGTAGTCGATGAGTTTGATGGCAAAATTCACTTTATCGAAATTGACATTGACAAAGATAGAGATATTGCCGCGAATGCTCACGTTACAGGGACACCCACAGTGCAGTTCTTTAAGGACAAGGAATTAGTGGAGCAACTTCAAGGTGTTAAGCAGAAGAGTGAATTCCGCAAGGTGATTGAACGCTATCTGCCCGCAGGCGTTTCAGCCACTAACTAACCTGAGCTTAGGGGAAGTACTCCGCTACTTTCAGCAGGATTTAACGAAAGTTTTATTCAGTTGAATCCTGCTATTTTAATATAAAATTTATTTTTTTGATGCTAAATACATTACTAAGTTACGCATCACTCATCGTGCCAGCTCTCCCCCACGTTTAGCGTGAGTTGGACTTATTCCCTTCAAATTGTGGAGGCTACAGGGCAATTGCATCAGTCTTGTACATATGTTTTTAGATCACTTACATATATTCTTAGGCTACATAGGAGGACTATAAACATGAAAAAAGATATTAGAAAACTCCACTTGGGCTGTGGAAAAAATATTTTGCCAGGTTGGATAAATTTAGACTATGTTCCACTTGAAGGCGTTGATATTTTAGCGAATTTAGATGAATGCAAAACGACTAAATTGCCATTTAAAGATGATAGTATTGATGAATTATTAGCGAATCATTTAATTGAACATTTACATAATCCTTTACCTTTTATGGAAGAACTACATAGAATTGCTAAACCAAATGCTAAAGCTGTATTTAGAGTTCCTTACGGTTCAAGTGATGATGCATTTGAAGATCCCACTCATGTCAGACAATACTTTCTAAATTCTTTTCAATATTTTTCACAGCCATTATATTGGAGAGCTGATTATGGATACAGAGGAGATTGGTTAACAGAAAAAATAGATTTAATAGTTGAAGCGGATAGTCATAAAGGAGAAACTCCGGAAGAAATTATGTGGCAAGTACATACATTTAGAAACATCGTCAAAGAAATGGTTGTTGAATTAAGAGCTATTAAGCCTATAAGAGAGCCAAAGCGAGAATTGCAGGTATTGCCTAAAATTGAAATCACTTTAGCTTAAAAAATCCAATTGCTATATAAACGTTACTTGATATATTGCTTATGCTTACCTCCAATATAAATCCTATTAATATGGTTTATAGATAATAGAAAAATGGACTTTCTAAATAAGCCAATGTTGTCCCTGTGCATGATAGTCAGAAATGAAATACATAACTTGTCTAGGTGTTTAAATAGTGTTCAACCTTATGTTGATGAAATGATTATCGTCGATACAGGTTCTGAGGACGGGACACCGGAAATAGCTGCTGAATTTGGGGCAAAAGTTAGGTATTTTGAGTGGTGCGATGATTTCGCTGCTGCCCGAAATTACGCAATTTCCCAGGCATCGGGAGATTGGATTTTAATGCCGGATGCAGATGAAGAAATGATTGTTGAGTCAGAGAATTTTTTAGAGCAACTAACTTTCCAACCGGATGTTCTCGCGTACTCAATAGCCCTAACTGAAGCTAACGACCCGAATTTGACACCAGCTTATCTCATTAGGTTATTGCGCAATCTTCCAGATATACAATATACAGGCTGTTTCCATGAGCAACCGAGGTATCAGAACCAATATATTAGAGAAAATCAAATAGGCTACCTAGAAGGTGTCAGAATTTTGCACTACGGCTACGGGAAAGAACAGCTACTACAAAAAAATAGAAGCCGTAATATCCCAATATTAGAGCGCATTAGACAGAAAGAAGGTCTGAGCCTGATGCTTCTATACTGCCTTGCGGGAATGTACGCTGATACACAACAAACAGAGAAAGCCCAAGAATGTTATGCAGAAGCATTTGATAGGCTGCTTCCAAACTTGCTAGATGGAACCCCCCCTAATGAATTGAGCTTCGTTCCCTCCTTGATTTTTACTTTGGGAACACAATCTATCCAGCAAGGGGACTATGAGACAGCAAGACTACTTTGTCAACGGGGGCTTGAATGGTGTCCCAATTACCCACCCTTAAACTATCTGGCTGGAGCTACGATAAGGGCTTTAGGCTTTCCTCTAGGCGCAGTAGCTTATTTGGAAACTTGTATTCGTCTAGGTCAAGAAGGCAACTATTACAAGGGTGAACCTTTTGAACAAAGTTACATTACGACCTATCCGGCTTATGATTTGGGTTGCCTATACATTGACATGGAACGCCCACAGGAAGCTTTAGCAGCATTTGAGTTAGCGCTTTCCTTTGATGCTAACTTTACAGCAGCTCAAGAAAAAGTAAACCTAATTAGACAATACTTAGCTATTCAGGCATAGCTTTTACACAATGGCTGCTCTATGACTCCAACTAAACTCCGCCTTCCTCAATTTTTACGTTTTTCTGAACGTCGCAGTCTCTCGATGTATTTGATGGCAGTGGGATTGGTGATTACTATTTTTTTTGTAGCGATCGCTATTCTCGCACCTGCCTTTCAGTCTTGGGGATGGCTGCAAGATCCAATGGCATCATTAATTAATCCAATTCATGAACCGCCGGGAGCAAAGTACTGGTTTGGGACAAGTCGTCAGGGTTATGATGTCTTGTCTCGCAGCGTATTTGGCTCTCAAGCTGCCTTGCAAGTCGTTATTTTAGCAACCACACTAAGTCTGATTATTGGCGTACCCTTGGGCTTGGTTAGCGGTTACCTAGGTGGCAAGCTAGATCGAGTGTTGCTGTTTTTGATGGATACCATCTACACCCTGCCAGGGTTGCTGCTGTCGGTAACGCTAGCGTTTGTGGTAGGACGGGGCGTGTTGAATGCTGCGATCGCACTTAGTATTTCCTATGTCCCCCAGTATTACCGAGTTGTCCGCAACCACACGGCTAGTGTCAAAAACGAACTCTTCATCGAAGCCGCGCAAGCAATGGGCGCTACCACAAACACCGTTTTGTCTCGCTACCTATTTCTCAACGTGATTCAGAGCGTGCCAGTATTGTTTACCCTTAACGCTGCTGACGCGATTTTGATCTTAGGAGGATTGGGGTTCTTAGGACTGGGATTGCCAGAACAAACGCCAGAGTGGGGTCAAGACTTGCGTCAGGCACTCGATGCCTTACCCACCGGAGTTTGGTGGACAGCTCTTTTTCCCGGTTTAGCCATGACGTTGATGGTAGTAGGGCTATCTCTGGTAGGAGAGGGTTTGAGCGAACTGATTAATCCCCGTTGGCGTCGTCAGTAGTGGTGAGTGCTGAGTAGTAAGGGAATTCCTAAGTAAAAGACCTGTAGCCAGTCAAAAGCAAATTGATATAAGATGCTTTAGCAATTTAGCGATAAATTTGGGAATCGGGTCGAGTGAGCGAGCCTGAAGTTATTGGTATTGATTTAGGGGGAACCGCAATTAAGCTGGGGCGGTTTCGTCAGGATGGGACGTGCGTACAATCGTTGAGTGTGGCGACACCCCAACCTGCAACACCCAGCGCGGTTGTGGAGGTAATGGGGGAAGCGATCGCTTCGTTGCGTTCTACTAACGTTACACTCCATGCTATTGGTGTTGGGACTCCTGGACCTGCTGATGCGGCGGGTCGAATTGCTAGAGTAGCAATTAACTTGGCAGGGTGGCACGATGTCCCTTTGGCTGATTGGTTGGAAGCTAAGACAGATTGCCCTACCATTCTCGCCAATGATGCCAACTGCGCTGGTTTGGGAGAAGCTTGGTTAGGTGCGGGGCGTCGATTTGGCAATCTGATTTTGCTGACATTGGGTACTGGTGTCGGCGGCGCAATTATTTTAGACGGTAAACTCTTTACAGGTCATCAAGGTGCGGCGGGTGAGTTGGGGTTAATCGCCTTAAATCCGGATGGCCCGGTTTGTAATAGTGGGAATCAAGGTTCTCTGGAGCAATATGTGTCAGTGCAGGCAATTCGCCGCCGCACCGGAAAAGAACCAGCAGAATTAGGTGTCTTGGCGAGAAA
>JALYGX010000253.1 GCA_030776905.1 Cyanobacteriota bacterium
TAACACAATTGACACTCCCACGGCTCCACTTCGTTAAAGCTGTGGGGTGTAAGGGAGTGACACAGACGGCAATCCGATCTGCTCCGAAGCTATCGGAATGTGGCTCAGTCAGAATGTCCTTCTATAAATAGATGAAAGTATTTGAAATCGCCCAAGTGGGTGAGCTAACTGGGGGAAGTGCGATCGCCTTGCGTTCCAGTTAACTAAAAAATATGTTGTCGATAACCTCAATGATGTAATCGTTCTTTGATGTGGACGGTATTGGTGAGAATGCACAAGTGCAACTGGCTTACCCTATCACTTGGTCTTGCCTTGACTAACGCAGATATCTTCATCTTCGCTTAGTCTCAAGGACTCATATCAAATCCTTTTGATTGACCGTAATTACAATGCCAGCCGCTACTTGCTGCTTGTAATTCGTCCTAGTGACGTTTTGAGCATCAAAAATCCCTCTATGGGTAGAGGAAAGCATTTGTATTCACCCACTTGGGTGACCAAACTGGACGAAGTGCGATCGCCTTATGTTCTAGTTAACTGAAAAAACAACAAGAGCAGGTAACTCAAGATGGCTATTTTCAATGGTGGTAACGGAAATGATTCCCTTTTAGGTGGAGATGGCGATGACATCCTCAATGGGTTCGGAGGCAATGACACCCTCAATGGAGGAGCTGGCAATGACCAGCTATTCGGGGGTGATGGCACCGACAGACTAGATGGTGGCACAGGTGTAGATACCCTCACAGGTGGAGCCGGTATGGTCGATATTTATTTCGTAGACAACCTGTTGGACGTAATTGTTGAAGAAGTGAATGGTGGCATTGACAAAGTTATCGTCAATGTCAGCGACCCATTATCGGGCAGTATCACTTACACATTGGGAGCTAACGTAGAGGATCTACAAATCTTAGGGGGTGGGAACAATGCCAATATCAACGGCACAGGCAACGAGCTAGATAACTTTCTCCTCGGAAATCCTTTCCAAAACTCTCTATTCGGTTTAGCTGGTAATGATATCCTACAGAGTTTAGGTGGCGGCGATCTCCTTTATGGTGGAACGGGTAATGATACTTATCGTGTTATCGATAGCAATGACACCATCATTGAAGACGCAGATGCTGGTATAGACACTATTGAAACCACCGTCACTTCGACTCTGAGTGCTAACGTGGAGAACCTTATCCTCAAAAAACCAGAAGCAGGAGGAGAGGATCAACCCATCAATGGCACGGGCAACGGGTTGGATAACACCATCACTGGGAATGATGCCAGTAATCTTTTGTATGCCAAGCAGGGGAATGACACTCTCCTCGGCAAAGGGGGAGACGATCGCTTAGTTGGTGGAACTGATAGCGATGTTCTCACCGGTGGCGATGGAGCTGACCGTTTTGTACGGGTGTACGCTTCCACAAGTATAGACACTATCACTGATTTTCAAGTGGGCGAAGATTTGCTGTGTTTCTCAGCTAGAGGGTTTGGTGGCGACCTCGTGAAGCGGAGTGTACTGGATGAATCTCAATTCACTCTTGGTACAGCAGCAACGGATACAAGCGATCGCTTTATCTACGACAACACCACAGGCACTTTGTTCTTTGATGTAGATGGGACAGATGCCAACCAACAGGTGCAAATTGCTAATCTACAAGCTGGACTTGCCTTGAGCCACACTGATATTTACATCATGGCTTAGTCTTCATGACTTGGGTTGTCTCTCCTTGCTCTACTCTATAGCTAGCTTGAGCGCCCTACTTCGCTGACACTAAATCGTCCTTGAGATAGTTTCAGATTTAAAAGCGACAAGGCCAAAATTAGCAAAAATAGCACCAATCCAATCGTGCAAGCATAACTAATCTCCAAGTCAGAAAACGCTTGCTCGTATAGGTAATAAACAACAGTTTTAGAACTATTACGAGGGCCTCCTTGGGTCATGATGTAAATCTCTTCAAACACCTTCGTTGCAGAAATAGCAGAAATCACTGCTACCAATACCAAATAAGGTCGCATTAATGGAACTGTAATATCCCAATGCTTTAAGTATCCATCAGACCCATCAATCGCCGCCGCTTCGTAAAGTTCAGCAGGAATAGATTGCAACCCTGCTAGATATATGACCATGTAGTAGCCTAATCCTTTCCATACTGTCACCACCATCACACTAAAAATTGCCCAGTCTGGACTAGTTAGCCAAGGAATACCTGTTTCAAAGCCTAGTTGTTTGAGTAGCTGATTGAAAAGCCCATTTCCTGCATAAAGCCACCTCCAGGCAATCCCTGCAACGACCATTGAAATTACGACTGGCGCATAAAAAGATGCCCGAAACCAGCTAATTCCTCGCAGCTTCTGGTTCACTAAAAGAGCAAGACCTAGAGGAACTACCACTAAAATTGGCACAACGCCAATAAGATACAGCACCGTATTCCCCAATGTTCTCCAAAATACGGGGTCTGTCCATAGACGTTGGAAATTAGCTAAACCAATCCACTGCGGTGTTTGGGTGAGATCGTATTCATACTTAGTAAAACTTAGGTAAAAGGCTTGCAGTGCCGGCCAAAATACACTTAGCCCTAAGACTCCGAGGGCAGGCAGTAAAAATAGGTAGGGAGTGAGGTATCGTGTTGTGAAAATTGAATCTTTTTGCATTCAATAAAGTGAACCTTTAATAAGATTATTAGATTACACATTCGCTACTATAAGTTAAAGATTATAGGCGGCTTTCGCCAGTCGCTATACCCCTTCGTCATGAGACTCAACTCTATTCAAGTAGTGAACCTAGATGACATTGAAGCCCGGATTTTTCAAGTGCAGCAGGGCTATCGAGTCGAAGTTTCTAGTACGCTAATGGATTACTGGCATCCAGGCGTCTTTGAAGATTTGCACGAGTTGGAAGAATGGTTGAGCTTTGAATTAGGCAGGTTAGAGGCTGGTTTTTGTCTGGGTGGCGATTGGATAATGCTTGAAGGCGACTTTGACGGCAACGGAATATATCGAGATTGGTTTATTTGTCAACTAAAAAACTGGCAAGGCTACGATCCCTTAACAAACTGTTGCTATACGGCTTTGACACTAACCGCACTCAAGCTGAAGATTGACCGAGTCGAAGAAGAGCGATCGCCTCTAGTTAAAGGTCACGTATGACTTCCCATTCTGCTCATACCCATAAATGCTTCAGTGCATTTGTATTAATCTTCTTGATTGGAAATGATTAACTGTAACCTAGTTAACTGTTTGCAAGGATTGACTGTAGTGTAATTTTATTTTGTGTTCTAGCCATATCGCCGCAAACAATAGAGCTGAGTGTTTTACAACGATTAAATTTCATTCACGGTGCCATCTATCTTCATCGTTAACAGTAACAGTGTCATCTCAAAGTCCTGAGTGCTGTTAGTCTAGCGGCGAAGTAAAGTGTGAGAGCATAGCCCGTGCTGAGTAATCAAAGAGCTAGAGTCAGATTCAGCACTTTGGACCTCAGGTAAATCTGAAATTTGGCTACGTTGGCGGTTTCAGGCAGGAGTTCGCATCAAGCCCAATCGAAGATGCGAGCGGTTGGAGTATTAGACAACCGTGGAGCGTTGAGAAGCCCGCTACAGCAGTTTATTTAAACCAATTCTAGCAGTGAAACTAGCTACAACCCCACAGGAAAGCCTTGGCAACATCTGTGATCCACCAAAAACGGTGGATTGTGAAAGTCAAGTTGAATTTTTACCTACCCTATTCAAAGTAATTCCAGTTCCCTTCGTTATTTCCTGGATGGCAGAGGGTAGCATTCTCTACGCCAACGATCACTTCTGCTCGACTTTTGGTCTGAGCAACGATCAAATAAGCGATCGCCAAATCCTCGACTTCTATCCTGACCCAAGTGACTGGCAAAAAGTATTGCAGGTTCTTACGGCTCAGGGATACCTCCAAAATTATGAAGTCAGAATGCAGCAGGCAGATGGTACGCCCCTCTGGATCGTTATTTCGCTGCAATTGCTTACCTTTAACGGCAAACAGGCGGTTCTAGGCGTCTTTCATAACATTACTCAACACAAGCAAGCAGCAGAGGCGTTGCATGAGAGCCAGCGCACGCTTTCAACGCTCATGAGTAATCTGCCTGGAATGGCATACCGTTGTCGCAATGACTGGAACTGGACGCTAGAGTTTGCCAGTGAGGGCTGTTTCGATCTGACAGGCTACTACCCAAGGGATTTAATCGGAAACCACAAAACGTCTTTAACGGAAATTACTCATCCTGCCGATCGCGATCGCCTGTGGAATGAAGTGCAAGAAGCTCTACAGCAAAACCGACCTTTTCAGCTAGAATATCGCATTACTACGGCTATGGGTGAGCAGAAGTGGGTTTGGGAACAAGGTCGCGGCGTTTTCTCAAGCCAAGGAGAACTGCTGGCGTTAGAAGGCTTTATCACTGATATTACTGAGCAAAAGCGGGCATCAGAAGAAGTTCAGTTACTGCAAACAATCACCCAAGCGATCGACGAAGCTCCAGATTTTCATTGTGCCCTTGATGTGGCTCTAAAAAAGGTCTGCGAGGCAACAAGCTGGGATTTTGGCGAAGCTTGGGTCAAAAGTGCTGACGATACAAATTTAGTATGTTCTGGAGCTTGGTGCAGCAATAGGAACTGGGAGGAGAGAGAGGACGCTTGTGCAGACAAAGAGAATTACCGACATATGTCTGAGTTGCAAAGGCTGAATTCCTCCACTGAGCAAGGATTACATCCTGACTCAAGCCCCAGCGCTACGCTAACAACAGCCTCACCCAAGCTCCAGCACACTCAGCACTCTCAAAGCTGCATTCGGGTCCCCCTTGGGGAATTTCAACGTCAGAGCCAAGCTTATACTTTTGCACCGGACACTGGATTGCCAGGACAGGTTTGGTCATCCCGGCAACCGCAGTGGATCGAAGATGTTTCCCTGGACTCAAATTCTTTTTTTGTTCGCGCCCATCTAGCTAAAGCGTATGGGCTGAAAGCTGGATTTGGTGTGCCGATTCTCGCGAATGAGCAAGTGCTAGCGGTGCTGATCTTTTTCATGTTTGAATCTCGCCAAGAGGATCGGCGGTTGGTGCAGCTAATTTCGGCAGTGGCAACCCAATTAGGAGCCGTAATTCAGCGCAAGCAAACCGAGGTGGCACTACGGGAGAGCCAGCGCCGCCTTGCCAGTTTGATGAATTCGCTGCCTGGAATTGTCTTTTCTTGTGCTAGAGGCCCAGAGTGGTCGATGACCTACTTGAGCGAAGGATGCCTGCCACTCACGGGTTACAAAAAAGATGAGTTGATTGGGAATCGAGCAATTTCGTTCGACGCCATTACTCATGAGGACGATTTACCTAGAGTTTTGGCAGCGCTAGAGACTGGGGTGTCCCAAAAACAACCTTACGTTGTCGAGTACCGCATCAGCACGCGCTCAGGTGAGGAAAAGTGGGTATGGGAAAAAGGGCATGGAGTATTCGATAGCGCTGGTGAAGTTCTGGGTGTGGAAGGATTTATTACAGATATCACGGAGCGCAAGCGTTCAGAGGAGGCGATACGACAAGCCGAAGCGAAATATCGCAGCATTTTTGAGAATGCCTTGGAGGGGATTTTTCAATCAACGGCTGATGGACATTACATCAGTGCAAATCCGGCCTTGGCGAAGATTTATGGTTATGCTTCACCGGAAGAACTGATGGAATCCCTAGTTGATATTGAGCATCAGTTATATGTGGAACCGCAGCAACGTGCTGAGTTTATCCGCCTGATGCAACAAAATGACGCGGTTTGTGAGTTTGAGTCACAGGTTGCTCGTAAAGACGGGAGCATAATTTGGATTTCGGAGAATGCCAGTGCCGTTCGCGACCCCAAAACGGGTGAACTACTTTACTACGAAGGCATGGTTGAAGATATTACCGATCGCAAGCGAGCTAAGGAGCAATTACGCGAACGGGCATTTTACGACCCCTTGACGGGACTACCGAACCGAGCCTTGTTTATGGATCGCTTGAGCCATACCGTGGAGCGGGCTAAACGGCACCCTGCCTATCGATTTGCCCTGTTGTTTTTAGATTTGGATCGTTTCAAAGTCGTTAACGATAGCTTAGGGCATCTGGTTGGCGATCAACTGCTAATTGCGATCGCTCGTCGCCTAGAAGCTTGCCTGCGTGCGGAAGATACTGTCGCCCGTTTAGGTGGCGATGAATTTACCATTTTGCTTGAGAATATCGAAGAGGCAAGCCAAGCTACCCGCGTTGCCGAACGAATTCATCAAGCGCTAGCGGCACCGTTCGATCTGAACGGACACGAGGTTTTCAGCGCAGCGAGTATTGGCATCGTCCTAAGTCGCCAGCCCCCTCAGGGCGGTTATGTAAGCGATTATGACCGACCGGAAGACCTTTTACGGGATGCTGACACGGCACTATACCGGGCTAAAGCTTTAGGTAAGGCACGTTATGAAGTGTTCGACCCAACCATGCACCAGAAGGCTGTTGCTGTGTTGCAGCTAGAAACTGACCTGCGGCGGGCTGTGGAAAACCAGGAATTTCAACTCTACTATCAACCCGTTGTGTCTCTACTCACTAACCGGATTACGGGGTTTGAGGCACTGTTGCGCTGGCATCACCCAACACGAGGCTTGGTTTGCCCTGCTGAGTTTATCCCGATTGCCCAAGAAACAGGGCTAATCGTCCCTATGGGTTTGTGGACATTGCAGGAGGCTTGTCGCCAGTTACGCCAGTGGCATTGCCGTGGCAGGAGGAGTCCGGAAAAGCACGGGAAAACTACTGAATTGACAATTATCTTACATCTTTCTAGGCAGCAGTTTTGGCAACCTGATCTGTTGTGTCAAATTGATCGCATTCTTCAGGAAACTAATTTAGAGGGTCGTTATTTGAAGCTAGGAATTACCGAAAGCTGCTTACTCGAAAATCCAGAGGCGGCGGCTGTAATCCTCAACTTGCTAAGAAATCGGCAGATTGGATTATGTATTGATGATTTTGGTACTGGTTATTCCTCTTTAAGTTATCTGCACCAATTTCCGATCAACACCTTAAAGATAGATCAGTCTTTAATCCGCCGTATTGATATTGGAGAGGAGAGTGAATCCTCAGATGCAGCGCTGGATACAGCGAAAAGCTTGCCCTGGCAGATTGCTCGAACGATTGTGATGCTTGCCCAGAACTTGGGGATGGAGGTGATTGCGGAAGGAGTGGAAACTACCGAGCAACTGACTCAACTGCGATCGCTCAATTGCCAATACGCTCAAGGTTACCTATTCTCTCATCCACAAGACGCCACAACGGTTGAGGTATTAGTCGAATTGCTCGGCTTGTCTTCAGGAGGACTTTGAATCCCCAACTGACACGCTACCGTCTGCCTCCTGTCCTCTGCCTTTTCCATAGCTCTGGCGTACTTTCAAGCAGCTAGCACGGTAAACTCAAAGGTTGCAACCTATGCACGTTTTACGCGGATGTGGAGATAAACCTTGGGTATAGAACTACGCAGTTACGTATTCCTAGACAGCTTGCAGCCTCAGCACGCGGCTTACATAGGGACGGTGGCGTTAGGGTTCTTGCCCTTGCCGGGGGATACGTCGCTGTGGATTGAAATCTCACCAGGCATCGAAATTAACCGAATTACAGATGTCGCTCTCAAAGCCGCCTCTGTACGTCCAGGGGTGCTGTTTGTCGAACGACTTTACGGTCTTCTAGAAATTCATTCCAGCCGACAAGGCGAGACGCGGGCGGCTGGAAAAGCAATTTTAGAGGCGCTGGGAGTCCGTAGAGAGGAATGTCTTAAGCCGCGCATTATTTCTAGCCAGATTATCCGCAACATTGATGCCTATCAAACACAGTTAATTAATCGCACCAGGCGCGGACAGTTGCTGTTGGCAGGGCAAACGCTTTATGTAATGGAAGTTGAACCTGCTGCTTACGCGGCACTGGCGGCAAATGAGGCGGAGAAGGCGGCGGCGATTAACATCTTACAGGTTCAGGCTGTCGGCAGCTTCGGACGCCTCTATCTGGGTGGTGCAGAACAAGATATCCTGGCAGGTGCTGATGGGGCGCTGGCAGCGATTGAAAATGTGGCGGGTCGCGAAAATCCTGCAAATGAGCGTAAGGAGTAGCTGTCTGTTAGAAATTCGTTGCAATTTTTCTTTGATTGTGGCTCGATTGAGCAAAGGACACCCAAACCCTAAATGACAAATATAGAGCATCTTGCATTCCTCAAAAAGGGTGCAGTTAGATGGATGGAGTGGAGAAGTCTCAACTTAGAGATAGAACCCGACCTGAGCGAAGCTAACCTGAGAGAGGCTAATCTCACAGAAGCCAACTTGAGAGGGGTGAACCTGAACAGGGCTGACCTTAGCCAGACGAAACTGATTGCGGCTGACCTTAGCAACGCGAACCTCAGTAATGCTAACCTCTACAAAGCCGAACTAACTGATGCTAACCTCGTTGAAGCTAACCTGATCGGGACTAATCTCATCGAAGCGGACTTGAGGGGGGCTGAATTGAGGGGGGCTAACCTAATCGGGGCGGACTTGAGGGGGGCTAA
>JALYGX010000254.1 GCA_030776905.1 Cyanobacteriota bacterium
AGCTCTACCAATCTCTGGCGGGGCTTGTCCAAACTGAAGCAGGTGCCGATGATGTCGAATACTACAGTGCCTTTTATGTTCATTTAGGGTTGATACATTTAGAATTCTACGGGAATGCCCTGCTACGCGGTGAACCAGTCCAGTGCGGAGTCTGCGATCGCAGGAGGAATCGTGTGGGGACCCTCGAACTCCCGATAAACCACATCGTAGCCAGCACCCCGCACTTGCGGCACTATCTTACGGCTGCAAACATTGATCGGTAAGACAGAGTCTCGCGTGCCGTGAGAAATGAACAGGCGCGGTGAGCCAACCTGTGAAGCTGGTGCCATAAACCCCGGTGAGAACGCTATGACATGGGTGAACAAGTCGCCGTTGGTGATGCCGACACTTAGCGCATAGGAGGCACCGTCCGAGAAGCCCTCGATCGCAATATGATCGGGGTCTACAGCATAGCAGCTGAACGTCTGCGCCAGCGCCTGGTCGATGACGGTAATATCGGGACCGTAATCACCAAACAGCACATCCCACGTCTGTCGGCGCGAGGCAGGTGCCAGCAGGATGAGTCCAGCCGCATCGGCGAGATTTTGGAAGGGAGTCAGACCGCCGGGTGCGTCGCCACCTGCGCCGTGCAGCATCACCACCAGCGGTGCGGGTCGGGAAGCTTGGTAGTTTTTGGGTACGTAGAGGAGTCCGTCGCGCTTAGCGGAAAGTCCCAAGGGTTGCAGACCAACTGGTGCTGGTTCCGTCGGTTGGGTTGGTCGCGCCAGCAGGCGTCCGTTCGTAGAGGCCTGTCTATCCTGATTCTTTTGTTTGTCTGTTCTCATCGATGTAATTCTCTCTATAGAATTAGTGGTACAGGCTGCTCCCATTGCCCCAGTGATGCCTGCCAAAAACATTCCAAGTAGGTGCCTTCGCGTTAATCGTGGAGGGATGTCAATCTTCTGCTTCAGCATGATGCCTTCGCTTCTCCTGTTGTGAAAAGCCGATGTTTTTGATATTAGACCTCTTGCCCAAAAAAATGTGGTACAATATCCAGCTAAGATTTTTTGGAGGGGTTAACCTGTCGGTTTAGCCACAAGAGTCAGTTTGTAAAATACTTTTGCAAGAGGTCTATCTAGTAGTCATGTTGGCGATGGGAAGGAAGTAGTGTTAGGTTGCGCTATAAATCCCCCACTCCTGAACGCCTTGAGCCTTGAGAACCGACTCAGCGCAATGGATTTCGTCATCCGTGCCATCGATCATCACTACATAATCCCCATTGGACAGGCGCTCGTCGTAAACGTTGGCTTGCTCTTGCGAAATCCCGTTTCCCATTACCGTTCCGATAATGCCACCCGCGACTGTGCCATAGAAGCCACCTGCCAACACACCAGCTAGGGCGGAATGAGCGCCTGCTAAGACGACAGAACCCAATCCAGGCACAGCCAAGCTAGCAAGACCAGCGACTAGACCACCACCGATACCTCCCACAGCACCGCCTGCAAGTGCGCCCTTTCCTAAGCCTTCAACAGTTTTCTTGGGAACGAACTCGCTCGGAGAGCTTGCCATTTCATCATCTTCACTGGCCTCCCGCGCTACTACAGAAACTTTGTCCATCGGGAAATCAGAGTTTTTTAGTTCGTTGAGTGCATATTCCGTATCTTGACGGTTTGGAAATACACCAATAGCACGCTTACCTAGACCTAACGCCATTTCTTTACCTCTAACTTGAAAAAATGAGAATTGAATGGGTTTGTGTGAGATTGAATACAAAAGTGATCGCGAGCGATCGCCACTACTCACAAAGCAGAAGGAAATGTTTCCGGCACTTCCTGTGTCTCCCAATCAGCAATGCGCTCTAGTGGTTCCACGGCTTGCGTTTCATCGAAGTGAATCACCGCATCAAATTGGTCGGACAGCCGCGCCGGGAAGTAATGGCTGAGGCGCTCGGTCTGGGGGAGATAGATCACACCGATCGCCCGCTCTAACCGTTTGTGGCGCAAGCCTTCCACCACTGAACCACCATCCCGTAAGTTCAGCAGAAAGCGCGGTAAACCTGTTTGATGAAACAGTGCTTCATAACTGTCTGATAGTGCCGGACGAACACGCTTGCGTTCAGCAGGACCGCCCCAATTTGAGGCGGCTGTGACGGTGCCACTGTAAGTGCTGAAGCCGACCAGTACCGCATCGCTGCCATACTGCTCACGCACTAGCTGACCGACATTTAGTTCTTCAGCAGCACCCATATCAGTAGCTCGTGCGTCGCCAAGATGAGAATTGTGTGCCCAGACTACCACCTTTGTCCGACCCCCCTGTTTGTCCAGGTGAGTGACGAGCTGATCAAGAGTCTCAGCCATGTGGCGATCGCGTAAGTTCCACGACGACACCCGCGTGCGAAACATTGAGCGGTAGTATTCCTCCGCGTCCTTCACCAGTCGGGCGTTCTGCTCGGCATAGAAAAACTCCTCCTCTGCCATCTGACCGTCCGCAGCAGCATACTCGCTACTCCGGTGTTGCAGCTCCAGTAGCTGATTGATTGCTTCGTCCTCACAGGATTTGGTCAGACCGAATGTCGCAGCATACCCATAGGCTTGAGTGTCTTCACCAAAGTGTTCTAAGCACGAATAGCGAGAGCGTGCCCGCTTGGCGGCTTCTGGATCGATCTTGTCTAGGTAAGTGAGAACTGCTTCTATTGAGGAGTAAAGGCTGTAGAGATCGAGTCCATAAAAACCAACCTTTGTGGCTGTTTGAGGAAGGGCATCATTATATTGACGCAACCAGTTAACAAAATTCAGCACAACTGTATTGCGCCACATCCAGGCTGGGAAGCCTCGGAAGCCTGAGAGTGCATCCCGACTGGTGGCATCATCATCAATGCCCCGCACGTAGCGATTAACACGGTAGGCATCCGGCCAGTCAGCCTCGATAGCGACAGCGGTGAAACCTTTTTCTTGAATTAGCCGTTTTGTAATTTCCGCCCGCTGTTGATAGAACTCATGAGTACCGTGAGATGCCTCACCAATCAACACAAAGCGAGCATCGCCGATCAACTCCATCAACGGATCGTAGTCCTCACCTGCACCAGTGAGTGGATGTGCCGCTTGGCGCACTGCATCGGTCAGGCTGTTTGTAGTCGCGTCTGCCATAGCTTTGCCCTCTTTTCTTCTTGCCCCTTTCTATTCCTATGTCATTAGCACCAGTGAGCGTTTTTGTTGGCTTTACTTAGCAAAGTAATTGCTATGGTTTTCCCAAACCCCTACCGGAGGAACGGTCAAGGCTGTGTCGCTAGGATGGTATCAGGTTAATTCAGTTTGTAAATTAAAATACAAGCGGGCTGAATGGGCTAGAGTTACAGCATTGATAGGAGAATCCGCGCAAAAGTTGGTTCTTGTTCAGACGAAAATAGAAGAGCGATCGCACTTGTGTTTTTGACAAGCAGATAAGTACAAACAAACTCAATACGAATACTTCCGGCTAGAGGGCTTAGATCTCTTTGCTGACCTTGGATGCAGGAAGATATTTCTCTATCACCTGACCCGCCAACAAGCCTAAAACTCCAAAGGCAATTCCCACTAGCATAATATTCAACTCAACACTGCCAAAAACTGCGACATTGGGGTTGATAAAAGTTAAAATCAGCATGAATATAGATGACATACTGCCCATTATCAAAGACAGCTTCACACTTGCTCCAGCGAAGGTATAGCGTTCTCTTTGATCAAGCAGATAAGCAACAAAGGGAACAAATACAGCGGCTACATAGGATGCATAAAAACACACAATTAAATTGATAATCTCGCCGCCCTTTAAGGCAACAGCTAGAGCTAAAATAGCGTTTACAGCAGTAATAAGCAGCCGATTCAAGCTGGATGCAGGCAAAATATTGAAGTCCAACACAGTCTTGGTCTGTACCCGCAATATGCTGCTGCCAACACCCAGCGCCGGAACCAATAAAGACATAATCATGACAATACCCAAAGGTTTGTCAGTACCACCACCAATCCACAACAGGATAAAGGGGAGCGTCTCTTTTCCCTCAATGTCAGTCGGCAAAATTCCAGCATTTTGGGCAGCTACTACAACGGAACTGGGCAAAAACGCGAGCAACAATAGCAAAATTGCTGCCAATAAACATCCCTGATAGAGAGTACGCACATCTTTTGCCTGGACAAGAAATTGCTGATACTTCATATCGATTAGAACCAGCAGAATTGTAGACAGCGATATACCTGCTAGCTTGGATGGCTTTACTTGTTCAAGGGCTGGAATAAACTCAATAGGCGATCGCAAATACTCAGGAAAACCATGCAACACCCACAGTCCGTAAAGTAGAGCTAAGAAGTTAAGAACTAGCAAGCCTCGAAACAGAAAGCCGGCTTTCTCTACTGGCAGCACAGAAACCAACGTAAACAACATAGCCAGAAGAACCATACTGGGCAGCACTGGCATTCCCAAGACTTTGAGAATAAAGGCTCCAGAAATCATCTGGACGGCTTCGATGCCAATCAGCGATGACCATGACATTAACCCTACAAGGATTTTTACTTGGCTACCGTAGCGGTTTCCCAGTAATGTCCAGATTTGCTCTACTTGTGTCCAGTAAAATTTTGCCAGTCCCAACAAAAGAGCGATCGTGCCCAAACCAAGGCAGACGGCGTAGAGGCTACCCGCCGCGCCTAAAGTCAATGATTTCTCAGCGGTTCCCAAGAGAAACCCCAAGCCATAATGTGCCGATAGCAGCAAAGCGGCTAGCGAAAAGGCGTCCAGTTTACGGTTTTGAGATATATTCACACCTAGTCCTTTGGTCACTACTTGCTGATTTCTTGAACCTACTAACGTGTAGGCTGAACTCAGTTTAATATTCTTGCCTCTTAGCTCTTGACTTCATTAAGCCGCCCACTAGACAACAGTCTTTGCCTACCAATCCATCGGTACTAGTTCAACTCGACTATTGACCTCAACTTGGGAGTAGACAATTCGGACGAAGGGCGATCGCTTTTGGTTGAGACGAAAAGCCATTCAATCACCGCCAATTGGTTTTTAGTCCGTTTCACCTCTGTCTATAGATGTATTTTTAGCACTCTCAGTTTTTGAAGGGTAGTGTAGCGAAGCAGGTTTGGGGATGTAACTTGCTCCTCTGTGGAGATACCCGAACTATGTACTTGTCGGTTTTCCGTATTGCGAAAAATTTTACAAACTTATAAATTCTTAAATAAATTTCATCCTTAAAGAGGATTCGCAATTATTCAGAGTATACAAAGATACATCTGTGGGTTGAGTTTCATCTAAATCGTGATAGGAGGTCTAAACCATGCGGATTGCTCAAGTTGCCCCTTTGTGGGAACGAGTACCACCCCCAGCCTATGGAGGCATTGAACTAGTTGTCGGCTTGCTCACCGATGAACTGGTTCGACGCGGACACGATGTTACTCTCTTTGCCTCTGGCGATTCAATCAGTCTCGCCAAACTAGAGTCCGTTCACCCCCAAGCCTTGCGTCTAGATTCTACGGTCAAGGAGTACGGCATTTATGAAATGCTGCAAATGAGTAGAGTTTACGAACAGGCTTCAGAGTTTGACATCATTCACTCCCATATGGGCTGTTCGGCTTTACCCTACGGAAATCTGGTAAAAACGCCCACGGTTCATACGCTTCACGGCATCTTCACCCCTGACAACGAGAAAATGTTTACCCATGCTCGTAGTCAGCCCTACGTGAGTATTTCCAATGCTCAACGAGAGCCAAGATTAAAGCTAAACTGTGTAGCTACGGTCTATAACGGCATTGACCTAAGCACCTACAAGTTTCACGAAAAGCCACAAGACCCTCCATACCTAGCATTCCTAGGTCGCATTTCTCCTGAGAAAGGAACCCATGTGGCAATAGAAATTGCTAAACGCTCTGGATGGCGTTTGAAGATGGCAGGTAAAGTGGATGTCGTCGATGTGAAATATTTTGAGGAAGAAATTAAGCCGTTGATTGACGGCAAACAAATTGAATATTTGGGAGAGGCAGACCACACTCAAAAGAGTGAGTTAATTGGGGGGGCAGTCGCAACTCTGTTCCCGATTACCTGGCGTGAACCCTTTGGATTAGTGATGGTTGAATCTATGGCAGCAGGGACGCCAGTCATTGCAATGGAGTTGGGTTCTACGTCAGAAGTAATTGCCCACGGGAAAACAGGGTTTTTGTGTCACAACGTTGACGAGTTTGTCGAGGCAATTGATAAGGTAGGTCAGTTAAACCGCCACACTTGCCGGGAGCATGTGATGAACCACTTCAGCGTACAGCGAATGACGGATGGTTACGAAGCGGTTTATCAGCAAATCCTAGCAGAGCGTTTTGCGCAAAATGGTCACCTTCGGAGTTTAAATCGAGTGTCATAGCCAGGTGGAGCCAGAGAGTAGCCACCTTTTTAATCTAGACATATAAATCAACCAAATCAGCCGCCTGTATTTTAATATCAGGTGGCTTGGAGTGTGAGGATAAAATTTCTTTCTATAAGCTACGCACTACAAAGGATGAGAGTGTCTTTCCCCTACTCTCTCCTTACTAAAATTCCAGTTCCTACTCTCCACTCATTGCCTTGAATACAGGCGATCGCATTTCTAAAGAATCGTTATCGAAAAAATGGGTTTAAAACCCTGTCCTTCCAGGACGGCTTTATCCATTTCGTATTAGCCTAAAATATGGGTAATTTAAGGTCGAGCCATGATTGTTTACGAGTTCAAGGTGAAAGGAAAAGAAGCTCAGTATAGAGCGATAGATGAGGCTATCCGTAGCAACCAATTCATACAGAACAAATGTCTACGCTACTGGATGGATAACGAAAAGGTGGGGCGCTACCGCGCACGCTTTGCGATTGGGAAGTATGACCTCAATAAATATTGCTCTGTATTAGCCGCTAAATTTCCCTTTGCCGACGAACTCAACTCAATGGCTAGACAGTCTGCGGCAGAACGAGCCTGGAGTGCAATTGCTCGGTTCTACGACAATTGCAAGAAGAAAGTTAAGGGTAAGAAAGGATACCCAAAGTTCAAGAAAAATTGTCGCTCTGTTGAATATAAAACTAGTGGCTGGAAGCTTTCTCCCAACCGGAAAGCTATCACGTTTTCCGACAAGAAAGGAATTGGAACTCTTAAGCTAAAGGGAACCTATGACCTTAATTATTACGACATCAAGCAGATTAAACGAGTTCGGTTAGTTCGTAGGGCTGATGGATACTATGCTCAGTTTGCTATTGATGTCAAAGTTACGGTAGAAACTCAACCAACTAAGAATGTAGTTGGATTGGATGTGGGATTGAAGTATTTCCTTGCAGATAGCGATGGAAATACCGTAAAGTCTCCCCAGTTTTACCGGAAATCAGAGCGTCAGCTCAACCGAGCTAATCGTAAGAAGTCCAAAAAGTTCGTTAGAGGCGCTAAACCGCAGTCCAAGAATTACCACAAAGCTAGAACCCGATATGCCCGGAAGCATCTAAGAGTAAGTAGGCAACGAAAAGAGTATTGCAAGCGAGTAGCATACTCCGTCATTCAATCTAACGATTTGGTAGCCTATGAAGACTTAAATGTTAAAGGACTGGTAAAAAATCGGCATCTAGCTAAATCTATTAGCGATGCAGGATGGTCAACATTCCGACAGTGGTTAGAATACTTTGGCTTTAAGTATGGGAAAGTTACCGTTGCCGTACCTCCCCATAACACCAGCCAGAATTGCTCTAAGTGTGGTCAGAAAGTGAAAAAATCCCTATCAACTAGAACTCATGTGTGTCCACATTGCGGATTCGTAGAAGATAGAGATGTGAACGCAGCCATCAATATCCTAAAA
>JALYGX010000255.1 GCA_030776905.1 Cyanobacteriota bacterium
GTTGAAGACCTGTTAAGCTTGCTGGAGTAGCGAAGGCGGCATTGCCATTTTCGTCAACTAAACTGCCGCCAAATGCCGTCATCATAAAGTATTGTCGAGATAGGTCTGGAAATAGACCAAAACCATAGCGATCGATTCTGCCATCTCTGTTTTTATCTACACTAAGTTGTTTGGAATACTGGCGTAGTTCAGTCCAGGTTTTAGGAGGTTTGGGAATTCCTGCTGATTGAAACGCTTGTTTGTTGTAAAAAAGAGCCAGAGTGGAAAAATCTTTGGGCAATCCATAGATTTGATTACCCAGTTGAAACGCCTTAAGTAAGGATGGCTCAAAGTCCGCTAGGTCAACTTGCTCGTTAATATAAGAATTCAGAGGTTCGAGTACCTCATATTTCATTAATAATGGTGCTTCAAATGCATCCAAATAAAAGATATCTGGAGCCGCATCGCCAATTAATCGAGTTTTAATCACATCCATATATTGGTCGTTGATAACTTCATATTTGACCTTAATATTGGGATGTTGAGATTCAAAAGTCTTTAAAACTCGTTCTAGCAATTGCTTCTCATTAGGGTTGCTTTGCCAACCGCTAAGGGTTAAGGTAATCGCGCCGGATGTGTCCTGGAAGCTACAGCCAGTTAAGGTAATAATGACCAGCAGTAAGAAACCCCAAATCGAGAGGATTTTTTTCATGATTTCAATTGGCTACAACGGATAGCGTCGAGAAACTGAACCCTTATCTCGTGTGGAGTCCGACTTTCTGCCCGATCGCATTATTGGCTTGAAGTTCTCCTTCAAGCAGAGATATGTAAATTATTCAAAACTTCTTTACAAAAATAAATTTGAAGAGGAAAAGCTATAAAGTGCTTTTTAGTTCATAGAGAACATTTTAACCCTGTTTCTACCTCTTGTTGCCTAGTGCCCAGACTTAACGTGGACGAAATTTTGCTACAACAGAGTATTCAAATACAAAATACCTATTACGTTTATGGACACTAGCGAACTGCTGGAGCGCTACGCAGCAGGTGAGAGAAATTTTCGTGATGCTGACCTGCGTGGTGCTGACCTAAGCGGGGCAAACTTGAGCGAAGCTGACCTGCGCGAAGCCAATCTGAGTGGGGCAAACTTGAGTGATACTGACCTGATTGGCACTAACCTCAGTGATGCTGATTTACGTGAAGCCAACTTGAGTGACGCCAACCTAATCGCTGCAAAATTGAGTGTTGCAAAGCTGAGTAAGGCTAATTTGGTTGGTGCAAACTTGAGTGGTGCTGAACTAAGTGGTGCGAACCTGCATGATGCTAGTCTGAGTGGGGTCAATCTGATCGGTGCCAACATGATTAAAGCCAATCTACGTGAAGCTAATCTGAGTGGGGCAAACTTGAGTATTACCAACCTGATTGGTGCAGACTTAAGTGGAGCCAATCTCATTGGTACTAACCTAAACGGTGCTAACTTGATTGAAGCCAACTTGAGTGGAGCTAATTTAAATGGAGCTAAGTTATATCGCTCTAACCTCGCTCACGTAAAGCTTATTAAAGCTGACTTGTCTAGTGCGGACTTAAGGGATGCCAACTTAGCTAAAACTGACTTAACGGAAGCTAATCTAGATAACGCTAAGTTAGACGGAACCATCCTCGCTTGGGTTAAAAGTTCCCAGCCTAGTCCTGTGAGTTAGTCTACAACGATATTCAGTGCGATCGCCTTTGCAACTAACCAACACAACAGCAAAATGCGATCGCTCGCTTAAATAGCTTTTAGGAAACTCTAAGTCGTTAATATTACGACTCAAGCTTTCTAAGTTCTTCTAGAACCGCTTTATAGCTTTCCTGATTGCCTTGATTTAAGAAAAGTTTTGCGGCTTTCTGATAATCCTCAATGGCTCCCTTCTTATCTTTGAGGGCAGCTCGCGCTTGACCTCGGTTAAAATAGGAACCAGCAAAGTTAGGTTTGATGCTTAGTACTTGATTGCAGTCCGCGATCGCTTCTTTATATTTTCCTGCCCGATAGTAGGCAGCACATCGGTTGTTGTAAATAACGATCCCTTCCGGCTGGAGAAAGATAGCCTGAGTGTAATCCTCGATTGCTTCATTATACTTTCCTAATTGAGCGCGAACATACCCTCGCCGGACATAGTCAGAGGCAGTGTTTGAACCCAGAATAATGGCTTGGTTGCAATTTTCAAGAGCGTCTTGATAGGCTTTATCAGCAATTAGCTTATTACATTGATAGTAGAAATCTTCACTCGTACTACGACACCCCCCAGACACTTGGCTGAGTGCAATAACACTTCCAAGAATCATGATGATCTGATGAATGCGTTTCATGGTTCTACGTGTGATCGCTGCTGAACAACCTGTGCAAATGCTGGAGGAACGAATGCAAGCGCTACGGTGTAAATCCAGATTCTTTGATGTGAGAGGAGGGTGCGATCGCTTTTCACGCTTTGTTTGGGTTAGTTGGGAATGCGATCGCGCAGGGGCAGGTAGTGCATCGCCAAAGTGAAATACTCGCTATTTTTTATGCGATCGCATTACGAAACTCGATGATGGCATCGTACTGATCGGGATAAATAAGATATTTAACCAAAAGCGCCAAGTCTAATTCTGGCAATAATTCACTTTTGGAGATTTGCTCATAACCCTGAGAGCGTAAATGATAAATCGATAATTGATTATTTTTCCATAACCAAACTTCCGGTACGCCTAAACCCTGATAGACAGATAGGATATCAAGACTACCGCTACTAACTACAACTTCGATTGCCAGGTCAGGTATATCTTTTTTTGTTCCTAAATTGTAGGATTCATCTGGTTCTTTCCCTCTAACTTTGTCCTGATTTTTGAGAGTGGGAGAGCCACACTTGTAGAATCTGATTCCTTTCTGTATCAAGTAAACATCTAACAACGTCCCAATAGTAGCTTTTGCACTTTCATGTTCGGGGGAAGGAGTCATAATTTCTAGAGTGCCCTCTAAGTAAACCATGCGCGTCCCTGGCACTTCTTCTAATGTCTGCCGCAGGATTTCGTATTGTTGCCAGCTTATGCCATACAAGACGAGCCGTTGTTCGGCGAGTGACTTACTACCTGATTGTTCCAGAAGACTAGGATTCATTGCATCAGTTGAGTCGTGGTTTCAACATTGTAATAGTGATTGTTTTAGGGGAAGTGAGACGGCTAACGCAGGGGGAGGTAATGCGATAGCGTTTCACGCTCTGTTCGGGTTGGGTGTGCGATCGCTGCTGAACAACGCATCCAAATGCTGGAGGAACGACTGCGAGCGCTCGAAGTCAATCCAGACTCTTTGAGATGAGATTGAAGGGCGATTGCGCTATTATTCATCCAGAGGATTATCCTCACTACTGGGTGCTGATCGACCTTCTATTGTCACTTTTAAAGGAAAAGCTTCTTTGAGTATATGTTCAAGCTTTTTTAAGTTTTTCGTTTTATCCTTTTTGGGAGTTACGAGAACACAGTAAAAAATAAATTCATCAAATTCTATGAATCCTGTATATTCTAAGGAAGAATATTCTGAAACTGTAATCCGCCTCAGTTTTGATTTAGCTTTTCCTGTATCTCTATCAAAATATTCAATTTCACAATCATGATATCTTTCTTTGGTATATTTCTCTTGATAATCTATAAGACTTTCCAGGTTAGGATGTATATCTGTTTTGGTAGTAATCCACACATACATATACTCTTGTTTTTTAAAGGCATCTTCAAATCTTTGTCCCATTGCATACAAAGTAGCTAATGCATATTGAATTGGTCTTCCTCCATCAACTATCCAGCCTTTAGGTGGAGATACAATTACACCACCTGAATTATGATAAACAATAGCCCCAAAGCCCTGAAATTCTTCTAATTCGCTAAATTCTACAATTTTGAGTTCTAAATCTAGAGGAATCGCATTTATTGCACGATTTTGTGCTGCTGGTGTATAACCTATATTCGTTATTAATACACCTTTGTTAGCCTTAACGTCTTGCAGGAAACCAATAAACTCTTCTACAGTCTTAACATCTACTTTCTTATTAAAATACTTACAATCAATTACAATAATCAGGTTATATCCAGCTATTGTACCTTCAATTAAAATATCAATTTGGCGTTCCACTTTGGATAGAAACCCTAGCTTTTTGGCATTGTGAGTAATCTTTGCATCAGGGTACAGCTTAACAAAGTGGCTATGTATATATTGTTCATAATCTTTCCAAGTCATATGCTGCACTCTCCTACTCATAGCTCCCGTAAATGCTCAATAACCCTGGGGAACTTTGGATTTGGACAACGATTTTGCGTCTTTTGAGGACTGTTTCTGGAGAATTCACCCAGACTTATTGAACAGTTACCTTAGCCCTCACCCAATCTCGAAACGATTTGAGTAAGGCAATTTCACCCATAGTGTTACTCTGCTCGATAAATCGACTCAGATCCGTCACCGATACTAAGGGGAAAGCAGGGCTGAACTCGCACTCAACATACTCCCCTTCTGCTAGCTGATAGAATTTCAAAACTCGCCCGTTATATCTCCAAAGTTCAGGTAGACCTAGCGCTGAGTAAATCCCAAATTTGTTAACAGAACTGCTAGTGATATCAATTTCAATTGCTAAGTCAGGCGGGGGTTCGGTTTCTAAATCTAGTTCTTGCCTATCTCTGACTGCTGGTTCATTCTGGATGTAGTAGCAGTTATCTGGTTCTATTCCTCGATTTTCAATTCTTCGCTTTAGTGTTGTAGAACCAGCACTTTTAATTTCAATTTCTAGTTCTTCAGATAAAGCAACAATGAAACGATCAAACTGAATTTTGGGATTTTCATGTTCAAAAAGAGGAGTCATTATCTCTAAAGTGCCGCAGTCATAAGCAAACTGCGAACCTCTATCTTCACCTGTCTCTTTCAGCAAGGCTTCAAACGTTTGCCAACTAATATTGTGCAGCACGGTTCTTTGTTCGGCTGAAATTGAGGTAGCAATCATTTCAGAATCAGGTAACTTTTAAAACAGCAAAGGGTGAGCAATGCCCACCCTACAAACATAACTGAAGATGCTGCCAAAGAATTCTGTCCTTTCCTTTTAACCCAAAATGCTGCCGAAAAAGTCGATGGTATCCTTGAGGGCGACAATAAAGGCGTCAATTTCTTCCCGCGTATTGTAAAAGTACAGACTCGCCCGTGCTGTACCCGATACGCCTAAGATTCGGTGTAGAGGTTGCGTGCAGTGATGACCAGAACGGATGGCAACTCCTTCATGATCCAGCATTGTAGAAATATCGCTGGAGTCGAGTCCTGGAAGTGTAAACGATGCCAGTGCTGCCCTACCTTTCCCGTCTGCGGTGGGTTGTGGTCCATGTACTTTAATATCAGGAATGCCGCGCAGTTGCTCAAAAAGATAGGCGGTTAGTTCTTCTTCATAGGCGTGGATTTTGTCCATTCCTATGTTTGTTAGATAGTCTACCGCCGCACCTAAAGCGATCGCTTCTCCAATTGCCGGAGTCCCTGCTTCAAACTTGTGGGGCAAGTCTGCATAGGTAAAGTGATCGAGGTAGACTTCTGAAATCATCTCACCGCCACCCATAAACGGAGGCATTGCCAAGAGCAAGTCCAGTTTCCCATACAGGAAACCAATGCCAGTGGGAGCGCACATTTTGTGACCGGATGCAACTAGCCAATCGCAGTCCATTGCCTGGACATCTATCGGCATATGAGGCACACTCTGACAGGCGTCAATGAGTACCTTCGCTCCGTAACGATGAGCGATCGCAATTATCTCTTCCACCGGATTAATACAACCCAAAGTATTAGAGACATGAACCACACTCACCAGTTTGGTTTTATCAGAAATTAGCTGCTGGAACTGCTCTAGGTTAAACTCATCAGTCTCAGTTAATTCCACATACTTAATCACCGCACCTGTCTTCTGAGCGATTAATTGCCAGGGGATGAGGTTGCTGTGGTGTTCCATCACAGTGAGAATAATCTCATCTCCTGGCTGTAATGTGTTCAAACCCCAACTATAGGCAACTAAGTTAATGGCTTCAGAGGCATTCCGAGTAAAAACAATCTCTTGCCGCGAGGCAGCATTCACGAAAGCGGCAACCTTATCCCTAGCTCCCTCATACCCATCTGTAGCTCTCACGCTGAGGGTATGAGCGCCTCGGTGGACGTTGGCATTGTCCCGTTCGTAATAGTGGCGCAAGCTATCTAATACCGCCAGTGGCTTTTGGGATGTGGCGGCATTATCGAGATATACCAAGGGTTTATCGTGGACTTCCTGGTGCAAAATTGGGAAGTCGGCGCGGACTGTTTCGGCGAGAGTTCTTTCTTGGGTGAAAGTCATTTTTAAGTGCTGAGTGCTGAGTAGGGAGTAGGGAGTAGAGATGGGGAATTAGGCGTAGGAAGTAGTTTTCCAGTCTTCAGTGCCCAGTTCCCAGTCCCTGAGAAATTTCTCGTACAAACTGGGAAAGTTGCTGACTCAAAGAGGCTATGGGTAGCTGGTTGAGGATTTCGGCAGCAAAGGCGTCAATCAAGAGATTGCGGGCGTCAGCTTGATTGAGTCCACGGCTTTGCAAGTAGAAGATTTCATCAGCTTCTAACTGTCCAACTGTGGCACCGTGAGAGCATTTGACGTTATCTGCTGTGATTTCTAGTTGGGGTTTGGTATCAACCCTAGCTTTGGGAGACAGAAGTAAGTTGCGATTGAGCTGCCCTGCATTGGTCAGTTGTGCGGCTTGAGGCACGAAAACTTTACCATTAAATACAGCGTGAGCCTTGCCCGCAACAATACATTTATGCAGTTGGTTGCTCGTGCCGTAGGGCTTCGTATATGCCAGGACACTGTGAGTATCTGCCAACTGTTCCCCTGCAATTACCGTCAAACCGTTGAGAGTCGTCTCAGTTTGCTCGCCCGTTTGCAAGACTTCTAAGTTATGGCGCGATAGTCTAGCACCGAAGCTGATAGCATTGCAGGTATAGCGGCTATCACGCGCTTGTGCGATCGCGCTTTTCCCAATATGAAATGCCGCCTCACCTTCTCGCTGAATCCGCGTGTGACTTACCTGAGCATTTTGCTCTAAGAAGATTTCTGTCACCGCATTGGTGAAATAAACTTCTTCCTTAGCGTCTTTGCGGTTTAAATAATCCTCAACCAAACTGACTTGGCTACCCGACTCCGCCACCACCAAACAACGCGGCTGGTTAATCGTCGCTGATTCGTTAGCAACAGATAGGAACAATAGATGAATCGGCGTTTCTACAACAGTATTCTTCGCCACCCACACTACCGCAGCATCTGTCAAACCAGCCGTATTGAGACTTGTGAATACATCTGTCACGCCTTGCGGTTGAGCGAGATATTGACTGACTTTCGAGCGATGAGTCACGGGTAACTGAGCCAGATTACCCACAACTAACCCTTCTGGCAAGTCAGTTAGTGACGACAAGCTAGGTGTATAAACCCCGTTGACAAAAACTAAGCGAATTGGTGCTTCTGGCAGACTCAACTCAGCTACTGCCGACTCTGCTAAATCGACATTAACCTCAGGCTTCTGAAAATTGACCTTTAATAAACGCGACAAGTCAGTAAAGCGCCATTCTTCATCCCGTTTGGTAGGGATAGTGAGTTTATCGAGCCACAGAGAAGCGCGATCGCGTAATTCTTGTAATAATGCTGCTATATCTGGGTCAATGACTTGTAAATCTAGTGCTTGGCACTGATTTAATAAGCCTGCGAGATAGGTATCTTGGCGATCGGATGCAGCGGTTAAACCCAACTCTTCTGGATTAGGAATTGTGTTAGAAGAAACTTGAATACTCATCTAGCTGCCACCTCAGTTGCTTCTTCTTCCAGCACCCAGTCATAGCCGCGAGATTCCAGTTCTAGCGCCAGTTCTTTACCACCTGTCGTTAGGATACGACCTGCTGCCATAACATGGACGAAATCCGGCTGAATGTAATTGAGTAGACGCTGGTAGTGAGTAATCAAAATGGTGGCATTCTCAGGACTGGTTAGTTGGTTAACGCCATCGGCAACAATCTTGAGGGCGTCAATATCCAAGCCTGAATCTGTTTCATCTAAAATTCCCAGCTTCGGCTCTAATAATGCCATCTGGAGAATTTCATTGCGCTTCTTCTCCCCACCAGAGAAGCCTTCATTTAGACTGCGTTCCAGGAAGCTGGGATTCATCTTGACAATTTCCAGCTTTTCCTGTATCAAATCTTCAAAATCAAAGGCATCAATTTCCTCTAATCCCTGACTCTTGAGGCGAGAGTTGTAAGCTACTCGCAAGAAATCTAAATTACTGACGCCGGGAATTTCTAAGGGATATTGGAAGGCAAGGAAAACACCTGCGATCGCTCTTTCTTCCGGTTCCATTTCCAGCAGGTTTTGTCCCATGAAAATCACCTCGCCTCCTGTGACTTCGTAGGCGGGATGACCTGCCAAAACCTTAGAAAAGGTACTTTTTCCAGAACCATTTGGTCCCATGATGGCGTGAATTTCTCCCGCCTTGACTTCCAGATTCAATCCTTTGAGAATCTGATTCCCATCGACATCTGCCGTTAACTCGCGGACAGATAGTATTACTTCGCTGTTTTCTCTAATCATTTCGACTTAACTGTACCTTCGCACCAATTACTATCAATTTTTTAACCGCAGATGGACGCAGATATAGGCGCTAACCTTCCTGAAGGGTACGCAGATAAATCCACATTTATCAGAATTTATCTGCGGTTTATTATCCAACTGTTCCTTCTAGCTTTAGGCTCAACAACTTATCGGCTTCGGCGGCAAATTCCATTGGCAGTTCGTTAAAGACATCTTTGCAGAAGCCACTAACCATCATGGATATGGCATCTTCTTGTGAGATACCCCGTTGTGCAAAGTAAAACAATTGGTCTTCTCCAATTTTGGAGGTAGACGCTTCGTGTTCTACTTTTGCCGTATTGTTCTGCACTTGGATGTAGGGGAAGGTATTGGCTTGAGCGGTATCGCCAATCAGCATTGAATCACACTGAGAGTAATTCCGCGCACCTTCTGCTTTCGGGCTAATTTTCACTAAACCGCGATAGCTATTTTGGGATTTTCCAGCAGAAATTCCTTTGGAAATAATTGTGCTGCGAGTATTTTTGCCGATATGCACCATTTTTGTTCCGGTGTCGGCTTGCTGTCTGTGATTGGTTAGGGCGACGGAGTAGAACTCGCCTACAGAGTTATCACCCACCAGCACGCAACTGGGATACTTCCAGGTAATGGCAGAACCCGTTTCTACCTGCGTCCAGGAAATTTTGGAGTTGACGCCCTGACATAAACCCCGCTTGGTGACAAAGTTGTAGATTCCGCCTTTGCCATTTTCATCTCCTGCGTACCAGTTCTGCACGGTGGAGTATTTGATTTCGGCGTTGTCGAGGGCGACGAGTTCAACAACCGCAGCGTGTAGCTGGTTGCTGTCGTACATGGGAGCCGTGCAGCCTTCCAGGTAGCTGACGGAGCTGCCTTCTTCTGCGACAATCAGGGTGCGCTCGAACTGTCCGGTGTCACCGTTATTAATCCGGAAGTAGGTTGATAGTTCCATCGGACATTTGACGCCTTTGGGAATAAAGACGAAGGAACCATCACTAAATACGGCTGCGTTGAGGGCGGCAAAGTAGTTGTCTGCAACGGGTACGACACTGCCGAGGTATTTACGTACTAGCTCTGGGTGTTCTTGCAACGCTTCAGAGATAGAACAAAAAATCACACCGTCTTTGGCAAGCTTTTCTTTAAAGGTGGTGGCTACAGAGACACTGTCAAAAATGGCATCCACTGCGACGTTAGAGAGCCGCTTTTGCTCGGAAAGAGAAATGCCTAGCTTCTCGAAGGTTTCCAGCAGTGCGGGGTCAACTTCGTCGAGGCTGTTGAGCTTTTCTTTGCTCTTTTTGGGTGCTGAGTAGTAGATGATGTTCTGATAGTCTATCTGGGGATAGGTGACATGAGGCCAAGTTGGCTCGGTCATCTTCTGCCATTGTCGGTAAGCTTTGAGACGGAAATCCAGCATGAACTCTGGTTCATTCTTCTTGGCAGAGATCAGGCGGATTACGTCCTCATTGAGACCACGAGGAATCGTATCGGCCTCAATATCAGTGATAAAGCCGTACTTGTAGGGCTGGTTGACTAATGTCTTGACGGTGGCAGTCATTGATTCAGTGTTCTCTCGTGTTCTAAATGAATCTCAAGGATGGCAGGTGGGCGAGGACAGGTGTCAAGCTGCTGTAACCACCAGGGTAGGTCTTTGATGACTAAAACAACACTCGTGTTGCTTAACTCTATTGTAAAATACATTAACAACAACGATGTTGTCAAAGTCAGATCGGGATTCCTCTATTTGCCTTCCAACACCAATTTCACTAGAAGCCGATGACGACCACTCAGCAACCTTCTACTAAGCAAGATATCTTGCAATTTTTACTGAAACAGGCTCAAGCTACAGCGCAGGAGTTAGCTGATGCCCTTGAGGTTACTCCACAAGCGATTCGGCGTCATCTTAAGGATTTGGAGGCGGAGGGGCTAATTGAGTATAAATCAACGCAAGTCGGGATGGGGCGTCCGCAACACGTCTATCACCTAAGTCGCCAGGGGCGCGTTAGCGTAGCGGCGCGTTTAGCGTATCGCTTTCCCAATCGTTATGAAGAATTTGCGGTGTCTCTACTAGATGCCTTAACAGAAACCCTAGGACAGGAACAAGCTAGCTCTATTCTACGAAAACAGTGGGAACGTAAGGCAAGGGCATATCGCGATCGCGTGGGTACGGGTTCGGTGGCAGAGCGTGTTGCCAAACTGGTAGAAATCCGTCAATCTGAAGGCTACATGGCAGAGTGGTATGCTCTAAAACCAAGCCAACTAGACAATGGTGTTGGTGATCAATTCATATTGAAAGAACTCAACTGTGCTATTTCTAACGTTGCCGAGTCTTTTCCTACTGTGTGCGGGCATGAATTAGAGATGTTTGCGGCGGTGCTGCCCGATTGCACGGTGGAGCGCACGCACTGGATTAATGATGGCGAGCATCAGTGCGGCTATTTGATTAAAGCCGGAGTCGAGAGTTTGTAGATATAACTTAAAGTGTTCATAATAAACAACTAACAACAACTATAAATATTTACTTATGGTCGAATCACAGCAACCAACAACACAATTTTTAACCGCAGAAGAGTCAGCAGATGTAGATAAAGCTTTGCTATCTTCCTCGGAGAAGTTTTTAACTCGATTAACGATTTCCTCCCTACGGCTGTTGAAGCAAATTGCTAAAGACACAGGGGTTACGGTTGAGGAATTGACACATCAGCAAGTCGTGGACTGGTTTGAGAAAGATGGGAAGATTCGACGAGAGCAAGGGATAGAGGCGGCGTTTTTGAAATGGTAATTAGTGGAGTTTAATAGCCGTGGTTCAAGTCCACGGCTAGTTTTGCTGCTCATGGAGAAAGGTGCAAGCTCTCAGTTCTACTACTATCCATTGCTACTCTAATTAGGCGGCATTAGATATACAACAGCTTAAGTTAGCAGCGATCAAACCTACTTAGCCCCTTTGGGAGCGCTAAAGCCAGCTTTTTGAGCCGTAGCGGCATCTGCAAAACAGATTTCGGGTTTGACTCCCTTGTAGCTAGCATCTTTTGTTTGATGATATAGTTTCTTACCCTTATTAAGGTTTCCCTTAATCGGAGCATTACTTGGGCAATCACTCCCCGTCGGCTTAACACCCAGTTTCTGAGCCTCAGCTGATAGAGCGGAACTCTTTGAGCTAGATGATTTAGATGTGGTTGATTTAGATGCGGACGTAGCCGTCTGATCCTTGGATGCTGTAGTAGAGCTAGCAGGAGCAGATGATTGTCCTGTGGATTGGCTAGAAGTATTGTTGGCAGGAGGTTGGTCGGCTTTCTTACCGCAGCTAGAGAGAGCTAGAACCGCGAGCAGTACTAAACCAGCATTCCCAAGGCGACAAGTGACTTTTCGAGAATTGACTAACACTTTTATTGTCCTCGCATAAAGGCGGAAGAGCGGTTATTAATTTTAATTAGATTAATTGGAAGGTTAAGACGTTTTTGTGTTTTTTGTGTGTCAAACCAATGACAGAAAAAAATAACCCAAAATTTCTTAATATCACGAAACTTTTCCTTGACAAAGATATTGTAGGATAGTAGTAAAATGCACCTTCTAGAGACGATCGCACACCAAAATTTGAGTGGTTGATTGGGGCGATGATGTGGTAGAAGCGTAGTAATTGGCTGGTAAGAGCAGGTCGTGTAGTCCAACTTTTCTCCCTACCTCTTAGCTTTACGTACTAATACTCAATACCCCCTTAATCGCTATCCTCTGGGAGGTGCTGGCTGTGACAACTGAAAAGGTTTTTGATTCCTCCGATCGC
>JALYGX010000256.1 GCA_030776905.1 Cyanobacteriota bacterium
GCACTTTCATGCCAATTTTTCAGCAGAAAATCCGATAAAAGTGTGAGTAAAACGAAGATAATTACGCCCAAAGCGGTAGTGAGAAATAAGGCAGCAAACATTCGGGGAATTTGTAGATTGTAGCTTGCCATCAAGATTTGGTAAGCCAATCCCGATCGCGCTCCGCCCGTACCTGCGACAAACTCAGCCACTACCGCACCAATTAATGCCAAGCCGCCGCTAATGCGCAACCCCCCTAAGAAGTAGGGCATTGCAGCAGGTAAACGGAGATAGAGTAAGGTTTGCCAACGGGATGCCCTGTAGAGTTGAAATACATTACTGAGATTGTGGTCAACACTGTTGAGTCCGAGGGTGGTGTTAGAAACAATGGGGAAGAAGGCAACAATCCAGGCACAGACGACTAAAGCCGCAAAGGTGCTGTTTTTCAGCCAGATGATGATTAAAGGAGCGATCGCTACAATTGGCGTTGTTTGTAAAATCACCGCATAAGGGAAGAAACTCCGTTCGATCCACTTGCTCTGAGTAAACAAAATAGCTACCAACAGCCCTGAAACCACAGCCGCAACAAAAGCCGCAAGGGTAATTTGCAGCGTAATGATGAGTGATGGAAACAGAGTAGACCAGTCACTCATCAGCGTTTGTAACACGAGAAATGGTCCTGGAAGCAAGTAGGGCGGCATCTTCGTTACTCGCACAAAGACATCCCAGGCAAGTACCGCTAGGATGCCAACCACCAGCGGAGCAATAACATCAACTGAGACAAGCTTTTTGAGCCAAGTTCTCCAAATGGGTTGAGACTGAACAGCCGTCCGTTTTCTGGAATTGGAACTTGTTGAACTGGTTTCTTGCGTAGGAAGCATAGGAATTGAGGCAAATTATCAGCAGACTTCTGGCAAAGAACGCGAGTACCCAACCAAAACTCAGCACTCAGCACTCGCAAGATAGCTCCTACTCATTCATCATCCTTCTTTCCTGAATGCCCGAAGCATTGAATCTCCATACTCTTTGAGAAAGCTATCAGCACTATACACACCTCCAGTCACCTTGAGTTTGGTATCGCACTTGCGGAGGCGATCGCTTGTTACCCGACTGGGAAAACTTAGCTGGGTGATATTATGGTCACCTGGGTAAGTGCGACTGACAATGCAAGAATTATCTGGCTCGATCGCTAGCACCCAATAGTCCGAGTGCCAGGAATCTCCCCAGCCTTTCACCTCCACAGCGTCGTAGAGGGCAAAGCTACTCGTCTTCTGATTCCGCTTCTGCTCTGTACTTTGGCTAGGCTTGTTTGTCATAGTCATCGCTTTGTTTCTCCAGTTGCTTTCTGGCTTCAAGAGCATTTCTTCCTATCTGTTCGCCCTTAGGCTAACGAGGATTGCCTGTTGCAATTTCCACTTTCTCTGAAGGGACGGCTGTTACTGCTTCCGTCAAACGAGCAGAAACTTCGCGGCAATACTCATTACACAACCGGGACGTGCGAAATTCTTCAGTACGAGGGTAAGGTGCTTCTATCGTTACATCTCCTACCACTCGCCCCGGGCGAGGAGCCATTACAATCACCCGATTCGACAAATAGACGGCTTCGTAAATATTGTGAGTGACAAATACTATCGTCCAGTGCTTCTGCTGCCACAGATTCAGCAAGTCGCTGTTGAGTTTACTGCGAGTCATCTCATCCAACGCGCCAAATGGTTCATCCATCAGCATGATATTTGGCTTGGTAACCAGCGCCCTAGCAATAGATACCCGCATTTTCATGCCACCCGATAACTCACGAGGATAGCTGCCCTCAAATCCTGCTAACCCCACCAAGTTGAGCGCCTCTTGCACGGTGGCGCGAGATTCTAGCTTCGGTACACCCGCTAATTTCAAAGGCAAACGCACATTTTCAACCACATTCGCCCAAGGCATTAATGCCGCTTCTTGGAAAACGAAGGCAAGTTCAGGTTTTTGATGACCATCACCGAGCTGAATGCTACCAGAATTCATCTTGCCTAAGCCCGCAATCAGACGCAGTGCCGTACTTTTACCACATCCAGACGGCCCAACTAAGCTGATAAATTCACCGTCACCAATGGTGAGGTTCATGTCTTGCAAGGCTACCGTTCCATTGGAGTAAACCTTGTTGACATGATTAATTGCGATCGCATAGCGGGACGTGAGAGCGTCGTTTGCAGGGCGAAGACTCATCTTGAAAAACACCTTGAATTTGGCATCTAGGTCAAGAGTATACTCAAAGACCTAGTAACAGCAGTAGACGCTACTACAAAAGAGCGATACTTCAAGCTTTCTTGTAAGCGGCTACACCCTTATTGACAAATTTCAGCGTAAATGCTTGTTTATAATCCGTCTCTTTCTTAAACACTCCCTGGTTCGCCATCGTATCGAAGAATGACTTCCAACGATCTTCGCTCATTGCGCCAATGCCCTGTTTTTCTGCCTCCCCAGAAATGATGATGCCGTATTTCTTCATGTTTTCCAGTCCAAAGGCAAGCTGCTCATCGTTCATCTCTGGATTCGCTTCCTTGATTAATTGATTACCAGGAGCAGGGTTTTCCAAATAGCTGTACCAGCCTTTAATGGAAGCATCGACAAACCGTTGTACCAAATCGGGGTTCTTTTCAACCAATTCTTTCTTAGTTTCAATGGTCGTTGCATAGGGCGTGTAGCCATTGTCAGCCAGTAGCATAATTACAGGGTCAAACCCACCCTGCTTCTTGATTTTCAGAGGTTCGGCAGTTACGTAACCCTGTTGCACAGAGTTTTTGTCGGCTAAAAATGGACCAGGATTAAAGTTGTAAGGCTTTCTTTGTTCATCAGCAAACTTGTACTTCGCCTTGAGAAAAGGCCAGTAGGTAGTGTTTGCTGAAGCTGAAACTAAAATCGGCTTTCCTTTGAGTTTTTCTAGGGAGTCATTGCCGACACCGGGATGAGCTAGCAGCACTTGGGGGTCTTTTTGGAAGATAGCTGCTACAGTAATTTTGGGAATTCCTTGTTCTATGGCTTTGATGGCATCAGCGCCAAACCCCATGAAGAAATCCACCGCACCTCCCATCAGTAGCTGAGTGCCATTTACTTGGGGTCCACCCATCTTAATCGTGACATCTAAGCCATGCTCTTTATAAATTCCCGTAGCAACAGCTTGATAAAAGCCACCATGTTCGGCTTGGGCGAACCAGTTTGTGCCATAGGTAATTTTATCTAGCTTGCTACCGTTAGCGGCTGGTGTCGAAGCTGGAGAAGCATTATTTGAGGGAGCTTTACTAGTAGTATTGCTGCAAGCCGCCAGGATACTAGATCCCAGGGTAAGCGAACCATACTGGATAAACGTGCGACGATTAATTTGATAAATGTTACTCATAACCTTATTTTCTTGGATAAGTTGAAACGAAGAATTACCAGTGACCAGTAATAATTCCCCAAAAACAATTTTCTAGGGGACTTTCCTCGACATCGATATGCCTTTTTTCACCCCAAGTGTAGAGATCGCAACTGAAGTGGGTGCTACCCAAATTAGCAAAATTGCTGGCGGCTTTAATAGAGATATTGCCCAGCAACGTTACCCAGTGATTTGGGTACGGTAGTAAGGGCGGATTGCCTTGTAGTAATCCTTCCGTCGTCACTAGGACAAAAGCAACGCCACCTGCGGCAATAATCTGCGTGGCTCGTTGCAGGGCAGTTACCTCACCATATAGATAAGTGATGGTGTTAGTGGCTTTGGGATAACCCAAAACTTCTCGTATCCAGCCTTGCATCTCCCAAGGTCTAGTAATGCCTGCTAAATTGCGTATAATATCTGGTGCGCTGGGGTCTACTGAAAAGATTAGGTTTTCAGCATCCCGTAGGGTTGCTAAAACCATCCAATCGGCTTGAGCCATCCGTAGCCTGCCTCGGCTTGTTCGCAGACGGGGAGATGTGTCAATGCGTCGGGTTTGAGCTTGAAAGCTACCTGTTTCAAATAAACTTCTGCAAATTTGGACGTAGCGTAGCGGCTGTTTTCGTACCAGTTCAAAGAGAATTGACGCCGGACCGCAGAAGGGTTGCCCACCCTGGTTAACTTTAAAAGGGTCAGCCAGACGCGATCGCATATCCGCTATCACCACCTTTTTATCTAGGTTAGTCCAAACTCCAGCTTGTGTTGACTGCTCAAAGTTATCGATAGCTTGGCTTGCCTGCTGTATTTGCGTAGAGTTGTCAGAGGTTGGCACAGTTCATCTCCTCAAGGAACGAGAGCCAAATTGTCAAATGTTGGCGATCGGGCATCCAAATCAATAATATTGGGTTTTCCCGGTCGATGCACTGCGGCTTTGGCAAAGTTTGCACCTCTCTTAGGAACGTGGTCTATTTAAATTGAGTATTTTTGAATAAAACTTTGATACTTTTAGTTGGTAAAAGGTCACTATTACGCAAACATAGATAAATATTAAAGCGGCTTTAGAGAGCTATCCTGTTCTGAAATATTAATAAAATGGGAAAAGTTTCAATAGTAGGGAGTAACTGATGAGTACAGCAAAGACAGTTCAACAATTGCAGGCAGAATGGGTAACGCCAGAAAATTTCCATCGTTACGGTCAAGTGATTTCTGCTTCTAAAGATGGCAAAGATTATGATGCAGAAGATGCTCAGTTAAACCTCAACAACGGTATTCCCCGCTTTTATATTATGCGGCTGCACCAAAGAGGTCGGAGATTTCACACCATTACTCGCCATGTTCAATGCACTCAATGTTTAGGTTCCCTGGAGGGAAAGGAGTGGTTGCTTGCCGTTGCACCTCCTAATCATGAGGTTGACGAACCCGCGTTGGCAGATATGGCAGCTTTTCGCATTCCGGGTAATTGCTTTATCAAATTAGAATTAGGAACTTGGCACGCTGGACCTTATTTTGAGCATGAGTTTGTAGATTTTTACAATCTAGAGCTGAGTGATACGAATGTAGTGGATCATTTTACCCACAACTATCTCAAAAGCCACAATTTAGAGTTTGAGATAGTCTAGCGGATAATTTCTAAAAGAAAACTTATAGTAGCTTTTGGTAGGAATTAGTGAGGGGACTCTAGCCATTGCAGCATAAACGTTGCGGAGAATCACTTAACTAAATAGGTACTTACAAAATAGTTAAATACGATACCGTTTTGGCAGATGCGTGACCCATTAGCGATCGCACAGAAGCGGAACGTTAGCGTAGCGAGGCAAAGCTATTGATATTAGTTAAATCGCCTTTAAAATAACCGAG
>JALYGX010000257.1 GCA_030776905.1 Cyanobacteriota bacterium
TTAATGTATGGATCGTAAAAGTTATCTGCAACCTCATATTCAGCAGCTTCTTCGACCTCGTATTCATCCTCCTCATCTTCATCGCTATCAATGCTTTGAAGTAGCTGTCCAGTCTGGAGCGACCAAAGATGGGTTGTTCCCCTAGCATCTGCAACGATAAGGTTTTCACCATCTGAACCGAAGTCAATAGATTCTATTTCTATATAGTTACTGTCCTGAAGGGTATGAAGTAGATCTCCTGTCTCCACTGACCAGAGCTTGATCACAGAGTACATATTACTGCTAACGAGAATCTGCCCATCTAGGCTGAATGCAAGGAATTTGATATAGTCCTTGTCCTCAAGGGTATGAAGTAGCTGTCCTGTCTGTAGCGACCAGAGCCTGATCGTTTCGTGCCAGTCGCTACTAGCGAGAGTTTGCCTGTCGGGGCTTAAGGCAACAGCTCCTACGGAGGAGGTGTTCCAAATATTAAAGAAACACTCGAACAGTTGATGCAAATAGTCATCCTGTAAAGCTTGCTTGACGCTCGACAGCTTTTTCTCCCTAAGTAGTAGTCGATAGGCAGCGTCTTCTACTAGCATTGCTTCATGCCTAGCCTGAATTACCAAGTCCAAGCCAGCATCCCCATGCTTTAGCGCTTCCGAGAGTGCTGCTACTCGTGCTTCTACAACTGGACTCGTTAAGAAGCGTCTCTTAACACCTTCTAGCCCTCCTAAGACGACGCCACCAACTGGGGTAGAGGATTCACCACCTCTCACAGCATCGTATTCTCTGGGTTGATTGGGAGTTTCTGCCATCGTACCTTTACCCTCTGTATTCTTATTAGAGTTCCCAGTTACCAGAGCGATCGCACCCCTTCTCCAAAAGATTCCGTTAGAGGCAGTCCAACTAAATGCTCAAGTTAGAAGCTATGTTTGCCCATCCCTCTAGAAGGCACAGGCAACAGCACTACTTCGTTAGCGCGAACACCACGTATCTCTACGCTAATTTTGGAGTGTCTAGTCTTTGTGTAAGACCGATAATTTGAAAATCCCGATCAATCCTTTTGCATTTCTGCCTCCATCCGAGTCTCTTTTACCAGAGAATCTTCTTTTAAAGCCTCTTCCTTTTTCTGCAAATACAGCTCCTTTATCTCTTCCTGCCTTTCGGTATCGAAAACTTTCCGCCCCTCGGCAAAAAGCTCTTCCTCTTCTTCTTTCAAGTGGTGAGTTAGTAAGTCTTTAAGCGCTTTTACTTTAGCCTCCCATTGTGCTTGGGTAACATCAAGAGTATTTAACTCGACCAAAAGTTGATTGGAAAGCCTGTGTTCTTCAATTCCCTCTCTCACTTCAGACTCTAGATGCTCTATAGGCAGAAGAGTTTCATAGACAATTTCTTCTTCTGCGATGGTGTGAGAGTGCAGCGTTTTTTTTAGCTCCTCCAAATACTGCTGTTTCTCAACCTTTGCATCATCAGGTAAATCGAGTATTTTGGCCAGTTGGTTTCTCAAAAGATCGTGCTCATCTTTTAACGTTTCAAAAATTGCCATGATTGCAGTCCTCTCATTAATAGCTTTTGCGTCACAGTTTCGACAGGTACAAGGCTAGCATCATAAGTTCACTTCAAGCTTCTCCAATTAGGTTGAGATAAATTGCTCAAAAGACCTAATAGGGGATTTATTAAAATAGCAATATCCAAAAGGTATAATTCTTGAGCAATTTCTTACCCTCTACAACCCAAAACCCTACTCCACTCCCCATACCTTAATCGTCTTATCCTGACTACCACTAACTAGAGTTTGCCCATCCCAACTGAAAGCAAGGCAAGTCACCGCGTTTTCATGTCCTGTCAGCGAGTGAAGTAACTGCCCTGTGTGTACGTTCCAAAGTAGGATTGTCCTGTCATAAGTCCCAGCACTCGCCAGAGTCCGTCCATCTGGGCTGAAGGTAAAGCAACTCACCGAGTAGGAATGCCCTTCTAGGGTATGTAGCACTTCCCCAGTGTCGATATGCCAGAGTCGAACTTTCCCGTCCCAACCTGCACTGGCAAGAAATTGTCCATCCCGACTGATGGCGATCGCTTTTACTCCTAAACTGGCTTTAAAGGTGCGCGGTTTGTCTCGTGTCTGCAAGTTCCAAAATTTAATCGTTCCATCCAAACTGCCACTAATGAGAGATTGCATCGTTCGATCAGAACTACCACTAATGAGAGTTTGTTTGTCGGGAGTGAAGGCAAGGCAACTTACTGTCTCTTTATGTGCCCCCCAAGTTAGCAAATTCCCAAAGGTACAGATGAGTTTGCCCGTCTGAAGATTCCAAATTTTGATACTTTTGTCCTGACTGCCACTAGCGAGAATTTGCTGATCAGGACTAAGTGCAATCGCACCTATCTCCTCTTCATGCCCATAAAAGCTGTGTTGCTGTTCTCCCTGATACCAAAACTCAATAAAGTGACGAGAAGTATTGACAATCCTAACCAAAGTTTGTCCATCTGAACTGATAAGGTAAGACTCTTTGGCTTTATGATATTTAGGGATAGTGTAGAGTACTTCATCCTCATGCAGATTTACGACTTTAATTGTCTTACCTCGGAGATATGCAGTTGTTTCCCCATCCGCACTAAGAGCAATATTTTCGCCTCCTTTAAGAGTTCGGAGGCACGTTATAAAGCGATAGAAATTGAATTCCCGTAATGCTTGCCGCACTTCAGGCTGTGTCTTTTCCCGAAGTAACAAATAAGCCACTCGCTGCACGGCATCAGATTCATCATGCAACGATTGAATCACTAAGTTCAAGCCTTTTTGCCCATACTTTAAAGCATCTTTAAGCGCTGCAATTCGTTGCTCAACCTCTGGGACAAGTGCACCCGGATTGCCCACACCTAAGCGTCGCGTAACCCCTTCAAGTCCTCCTAAAATCACACTGCCTACTGGAGCGAGATTTTGACCACCAAGGACAGCATCATCTTCTCGTGGCTGATTGAAATGCTCAGGCATCGCACCGCGTTCCTGCTTCTAACTAATACAATCAATCGTAACGCGGTGACGGTTACTCACCGATAAGACTGTTTGGCTTTAGGATATTTAGGGATAATGAACCTGGTGTGCAGCAGCTTGTACAAGCTGTGGTTACGTTTCCACGCAATACTTCAACCTATCCTTAAGATGAACTTACCTCCATCAAGCCGGCTCCAATTCACACCAGATTTGAACATCTGCAAAATCTTAAATGGAATGTGGCAAGTGTCGGGTGCCCACGGACGCATTGACCCAAAAACCGCAATCCCAACTATGTTTGAGTACATAGATGCTGGCTTCACAACTTGGGATTTAGCAGACCATTACGGGCCAGCTGAAGATTTTATTGGAGAGTTTAGGCGTCAACTCGTCGCTACCCGTGGCAAAGAGGCTCTATCTAACCTTCAAGCCTTTACCAAGTGGGTGCCCAGACCAACACAAATAACGAAGCAATTAGTTGAGAAAAATATTGATATTTCCCTAAAAAGAATGGGAGTCGAAAGCCTCGACTTAATGCAATTCCACTGGTGGGAATACGCCAATAAAAATTACCTGGATGCTCTCCATTACATGGCAGAACTTCAGAACGAGGGTAAAATTAAGCACCTTGCCTTAACTAACTTTGATACGGAACACCTGAAAATTATCACCGATGCAGGCATAAAAATCGTCTCGAATCAAGTTCAGTTTTCTCTAATTGACCGTCGTCCCGAAATCAATATGGTGCAATATTGTACCGAACATGACATTAAGCTTTTTGCCTATGGAACACTCTGCGGCGGCTTATTAAGTGAAAAGTACTTGGGGAAAGCAGAACCAGGAGCTAGAGAACTTTCTACCGCTAGCTTGAGGAAATACAAAAACATGATAGATGCCTGGGGCGGTTGGAGCCTATTTCAAGAATTGCTTTCTGCACTCAAGGAAATTGCGACCAAACATCAAGTAAGCCTCTCCAATGTGGCAGTTCGTTACATCCTGGATAAACCAGCCGTTGGTGGTGCAATTGTAGGAGCAAGACTGGGTGTATCGAAGCATTTAGAGGAGAATGCTAAAGTGTTTGATTTTATACTCGATCGCACAGACCTCGACCAACTTCATGCTGTACTTGAAAAATCACGAGATTTGTATCAGCTAATCGGTGACTGCGGAGACGAATATCGACGTTAACCTTTGCGGAAACTTAGGGGTTGTCAGGCGAATTTATCAATCCAACCCATTCGCTGTTCGCCTGCCTGATTTGCTTGCCAGATTCTACCACTGATCACATCCAGGCACGTCAGCCAGCCTTTACGGTAGACCCAGGTATCGATACAGATGGCGTGACCGCGACTGAGAGGTACGCCACTTTTTTGACTGCTATGCCCACAAACCATAATTTTGCCGGAGCAGTGCGGGACTGGGTTATTGAACGGCTCCCAGAACAGGACGTAGTCAGGTTGCTGGGATAGAGGCAGGTCGGGATCGGCATTAGCATGAACGAAAAAATGTGTATCCGTTTCGTACCAGTTCACACATACCTTCTCCAGAAAGTGCCAGTGGCTGTCAGGGATGTCCTTTAGGCTAAGGTCATCGTCAGATATTGAGTAAGAAGCCAGCGTCTTGTCACCATCACAACAGATCCACTGCAATTCGTTCTTGCTGCTGGAGCGAGCTTCCAGCATCATCTGCTCGTGATTGCCGCGTAGAGCGACAAGCCTCCCTGTGTCGTGCAGTGCCATCAGCCGGTTGACCACGCCTTTTGAGTCCGGTCCATGATCTACATAGTCGCCAAGGGTGATTAATTGATCTTCTGGCTGTGGCTTCACGGCAGCGATGAGTGAATCAAACGCAGTCGAGCAGCCGTGAATGTCGCCAATGGCAAGTATCCGCATAGTTGGTCGATATCCTGTTCAAGGTTTCAAGTGCTGGAAACAGGTTTAAAAACTCCCTCTCTATGGGGTTAATAGTTCAGCACTCAACATCAGTTCCTGTCGATGGCTGTGTAGTAACTGAAACTCTTGCTGAGTGACTTGCTCCAGCATATAAACCAGATGCTCTGGTCGCAAGAGCGTTCCGTCATTACGACAGCTTCCCACATAGCGAAGAACAGCGCTTTGAAGCATGGGGTCTTCTTCTACCTGTATCAGTTCTAACTCAAACAAGCGATCGCGCAAATTTACCTGTTTCTTCTTCCCCGACTTCGTTGTCTTCTCCCACTCAATCACCTCACGATTCTTCACCTGCTCTACCCAATCTTGCCATTGTGCAACAGCTATCTCCTCCACAGGCATAGCGTCTTGCACTCTTGCAACCGTAATCCGATACTCCGCCCGTTCCAACACTTGAGTAGCCGCAGGAGCCTTTAATTCAACCTCCTCAACCCGATATATCGGCATATCCGCTGGCAGTTGGGCACCTAGCTGTTCCTTGAATTTCTCCCCATCCATGACTTGGGTTAGCTCAAAATCCACAATTTCGCCGTTGCTGGTGGCTCCCAATGGTAAGGCATTGGCAATCATAATTCGGGGGCTGGGGTGAAAACCATTGGTATAAGCAATTGGCAATGATGCCCGTCTTACTGCACGGTCATACAAACGTACCAAATCCAAATGACTCACCAATGCCATATCGCCCAACTTGCCAAACCAAACCCGCAGGCGTTGGACTTTTTCTGGATTGGGCTGGAAGTGACCCACAAATACTGGGATCGGGGGTGCTTCAATGACGATATTGTGACCGAAGTCCGTGCCACAGATGCCGCAGTGAGAACAGCCTTCAAATGAGCAATCCGGTACCGTTGCAGCTTCCAATGCCCGTTGTAAGTCGGCTTTAAGCCAGTTTTTATCTATTCCCGTATCAATGTGATCCCAAGGCAACGGGGTATCTAGGGAATTTTTGATGATAGATTCTGTGGCGTCTAAGGACGGGTTTATTAGTTCTTCTGGTGTATCCGTCGAGTTTTTGGTTAAACCCGTCCCTCCGAAAACATTCCATTCGCCGTTTTCGACTTGACGGTATTTCCAGGTGAGTTCAGATTCTGCGATCGCTTTTTCCCAAGCCCCAAAAGCGCGATCCAAATTATCAAACCAGGAATCCATCCCAGCACCCAGTTCCCATGCCCGACGCACAACAGAGGACAAACGCCTGTCACCCCGCCCGATAAAGTCTTCCATTGCCGAAATTCGGACATCGGTAAAGTTTGCCTTGACACCCTTCATGCGGCGAAACTCATTACGCAGTAATGCCTGCTTGCGTTGAAACTCAGCCGTTGAAACCGAGTGCCACTGAAACGGCGTATGAGGCTTGGGCGTAAAGTTAGAAATCGTCAGGTTAAAGTTGAGCAGCCTTCTCCTGTGTGCCTGACATTGCTGCTGCAACCAGCGCACCGTTTCAGCGATACCCAGTACATCAACATCCGTCTCTCCAGGCAAGCCAATCATGAAATAGAGCTTAATCTTGTCCCAGCCTTGCTCAAACGCTGTCTTGACGCCTCTGAGCAGTTCTTCATTGGTTAAGCCTTTATTCACGATATCCCGCATTCGCTGGGTTCCCGCTTCGGGAGCAAATGTCAGTCCACTCTGACGAGTGCCGCCGATGATATTGGCAATGTTTTCGTCAAATCGGTCTACCCGTTGACTGGGCAGGGAGAGGGAAATATTTTCATCCTTAAGACGGTTTTTGATTTCCATCCCGACGGCTGGCAGGGCAAGATAGTCGGAACAACTGAGAGACAGTAGGGAAAATTCGTTATACCCCGTTGCTCGCATTCCCTGCTCGATCGCTTCTACTACTTTCTCTGGTTCTACATCCCGCGCCGGACGAGTCAGCATCCCTGGCTGGCAGAAGCGACAACCGCGTGTACAGCCACGCCGGATTTCAATAGTTAATCGATCATGTACGGTTTCCACGTAGGGAACCAAGCCGATGGAGTAGGCTGGCATTGGCGTTGCGACTCGCCGCAGAATCCGTTTTGGCACATCTGGGCGGTTTGGATGGACTGAACCATCAGACGCCATCTCGTAAAACTGCGGGACATAGACACCGGGAATCTGTGCCAAATCCAGCAGTAGCGCTTCTTTCCTTAAGCCTGCTGCCTTGCCGTCTTCCAAGACTAAGCCAATTTCCGGCAGCAGTTCTTCCCCGTCTCCGAGGGCAATGAAATCAAAAAAGTCGGCGTAGGGTTCGGGATTCGATGTTGCCGTTTGTCCCCCTGCAAAAATCAGGGGATAGGAACCCGTTGCGCGTTCTTTGGCAGTTAGAGGAATTCCTGCTAAATCCAACATTTCCAGAATGTTGGTCGCCCCTAGTTCGTAACTGAGGCTAAAGCCTAAAATATCGAAGTCTTTTAGTGATCGCCTATTTTCTACGGCAAACAGGGGTGTCTGAGTTTCTCGCAGTTTCGCGGCTAAATCTGGGGCGGGTAAGTAGGCGCGATCGCACAATTGCCTCGGCTGGGCATTCAAAATGTTGTAGAGAATAATGTGCCCTAAGTTGGAAGCGCCAACCTCGTAAATTTCTGGGTAAGTTAAAACCCATCGGACTTGTGCCGCTTCCCAAGGCTTATGTACTGATCCCAACTCATTACCCAGGTAACGCGCTGGTCCGATTATGTCTTTTGCGAGTAGGTCTTCGACGGCGTTCGCCATTGCATCCTTTCCTGCTGCTTCGTTATGCAGCTAACCCTTTGTTGCACCCATTGATTTTAACTGGATGTTCCTAAGAGCGATCGCCGTCTAAGAATTAATAACTGTTTTTCGACCGTGGTGTGCCTGTAATGCGCTTTTCATTAGTCACCATCGCTTCGTCAACGCTCTTTGCTGTTGAGGCAAAACCTACTCAAGCAGCACGCCAAGCCAAGTCCAACTTAGTTCAGCTTTAGGAAGGTTAGGAGCCAGCAGGGCTGAACCTAACCAAATGCGATCGCTATATAGTCTTCGTTGCTAGCGACTCGAAGTAATCAGGTAAAGGATCGAGAGAATCGTCGGTAGGGAAACAGTTAGAACCAACTGTCACTATTCTTTGCCGAATCATTATGCAATGAGCCTGAGGTCATTCTCGCTTTGCTCGTGCGTGGCGAGAAAGGCTTCGCGGCTTTCAAAAATCTCAAAGGGTCCGTCTAGCTGAGTCAGCTCAAAAATAATGCGAATCGAGGGCGCTACGCAGCAAATACTAAAGCGGCGCTTCATATTTTGAGCCAAACTTAAAGCGGCAACCAGTGCCATCAGTCCAGCGCTGTCGAGAGATTCTACCCTATGCATATCGACCAAAACTGAATGCTGGTGTGATGCCACGGCTGCTGTTAGCTGACGTTGAAACTCATCAGCATTCGAGGCATTGATATGACCGGAAGGCTGAAGAATGCTCAATTGGGAATCCATAGTTGTGATTGCCATCGTTAAATCCTCATGTTTGCTTGTAAAAAAAAATGAAGAGAATGTACTGAAGATAAACCGTACATTTTTGATTTAGGTACTCCCGATGAAGGATTTTGCTAAATCTTGAGCGAGTTGCTCTCCCATCTTAAATTTTTCCCTAGAAGTTTGTAAATATTTGTGTACACCTATACTGAAACGCTTGAGCCTTTGAATAAACGTATAGATATATACAAATCTTTTGTGGTTGTTATAATCAGCTCTTATCTATAGGATTGAGGTTGATTAATCAAGGCAGCCGCTACACTAACCCTCCTGCCTTGGAGAAACCCAGTATCAAAGCGATCGCTATCTTCTAAAATTAGCCTTCGTCATTGTTATCCTGGATCACTAAATCTTGTTAACCAAAGAATCATCTGTCGCTAGTTAGGTATAACACATCTTACTTTAGGCGTAGTTATTTCCAATTGCCGTGGGCGACGTAGCTAGAAGAATTACAACCGACGCCGTCACGCAAATTAGTGATTTAGATCACTATTATTAAACGAGATGGATCACTCTAGCAATTAAAAATCCCGAAGAAAATGCATTGGTGTGGAGTTCTACGCAAATGCTTGTGAAAACTACATACGTTATCCGTCAACTTGTAGAAAAAGCCCTTTATATTCGGCAATTAACTCCTGATATAGAGAACGAAATCAACTATGAACTGACTCGCCTGGGTCATATTTCGGACGTTGATTACGAGGCACTTGAATTGTTAATGTCTGAAATGGACGCGGGTCGAATTCAGTTAGTTCCTAACATTTAGGCACAGGCTAAGGGCTGAAGATTGAATTGTTTAAAGAACCTTTATTCAATCTTTGTCGGAGTATTAATATACTCTACAAGCCTATTAGTGCTGCTGTAGAGCGAAAGGTTCTAATTGGTAATCGCCACATCTTAACTCAGGCTCTCAACTTTCCAACCTGGTAAACTGTCCTAGGGTTCTTACACTTGCTCGCCAAGTCGTTGTTTAGTTACCATGCAGTTTGCCAAACGTTTAGAAAAGATTCCGCCCTATCTATTTGCCGAGATTAATCGCAAGCGGGAAGAGCTAGTTGCCAAAGGGGTTGATATCATCAATATCGGAGTTGGAGACCCAGACGTTCCGACACCTATTCGTATCGTGCAAGCAATGCATGAGGCAATTGATAACCCCTCAACCCATAACTATCCCCCTTATCAGGGAACAAAAGACTACCGCCAAGCGGCTGTTGACTGGATGGAACGTCGGTTTGGTGTCACGGGTTTGAATCCTGATACGGAGGTTGTTTCTTCGATTGGGTCAAAAGAAGCTATCCACAACACCTTCCTGGCTTTTGTTGAACCAGGGGACTACACCTTAATTCCCGATCCAGGCTATCCGGTGTATCGCACCTCAACTATTTTTGCGGGGGGCGAACCTTATGTTATGCCGCTCAAAGCCCAGAATAATTTTTTGCCTGACCTGAGTGCTATTCCCGAAGAAGTGGCACGTTCGGCAAAATTACTATGGATTAACTATCCGAATAATCCAACGGGTGCGTTGGCAACACTGGAATTTTTTAAAGAATTAGTTGGCTACTGCCGCCAGTACGATATTTTGCTCTGCCACGACCACGCTTATGCAGAAATGGCTTATGACGGCTATAAACCTCCCAGCGTGCTACAAGTCGAGGGAGCTAAAGATATCGCGATAGAATTCCACAGTCTGTCTAAGTCGTACAACATGACTGGCTGGCGGGTTGGTTTTGTGGTAGGTAATGCCATCGGTATCAAGGGATTGAGTCAAGTGAAGACCAATGTGGATTCTGGGGTCTTTAAGGCAATTCAACAGGCTGCGATCGCAGGTTTCCAAACTACTGAGCAAGAACTCCAAGAGGTCGTGTCAGTTTACCAAAACCGGAGAAATATTATCGTCGAAGGGCTGCGGTCATTAGGTTGGTCTCTGGAGGCTCCCAAGGCAACGCTATATGTTTGGGTACCCGTTCCCAACGGTTATTCCTCGATAGAATTCGTCACCTTACTGTTGGATAAATGTGGCATTATCGTCCCTCCCGGTAATGGCTATGGTGCAGCAGGTGAAGGCTTCTTTCGTATCGCTCTAACGGTAGCTGATGAAAGAATGCATGAAGCGATTCAACGAATGAAGAATGCTGGAATTCGCTACGAAGCTTAACGTCGCAGAACGGGGAAGTAGTCTAGGACTCTCTCTGTTCGGCGGAAGCTAACCATTCCTTCCTAGTTTAGGTTCAGTTTTCGTCTCAAAAAGCACTCTTATAGGCTTGCCAAACTTGATGGACAAAACAACTTAGTTGCTTATGAGCATCTGAGCTGTCTACAGTTTGGGCGTCTGGGTCATTTAGCTGAACGAAGAGGGGAATGACCTCAGTATCCAATGCAGGTCGAAATAACCTGGCAGGCCACAGTAAATCTGCGCCCAGACGCAAGTCGTACAACGTTAGCTGTTCGAGTGACCCTATTTGCAGCGACGAGTTATTGTCAGCTACGGGTACTGCCAGCATCAAAGGACGCACCCAACAAACTTGCCGCGATTCTACGAATTCAATAATTTCGCCATATAAACGAGTAGTTTCATGCTCTAAACAAACAATCTGGCGAGGCTGGAATTTATAAGCCGAACCGATTGATACTTGCTTCACACGAATAAATACCTAGAGGGGGTGATTTTTCTATTGTAACTAGTAGACAAATGGGCAGTAGTCCAGCGTTAGCACCTTGCTCTCTAGGTTATTGATGACCACTCACTGCCTTGGAGCGATCGCACTTGGTGTTATAGCAGGTGTTGGGTGTTAGGTGTCAAATGCAAGAGAGATAACGAGTTTTACGCTTCCCCTCCGTCCTAATCTTTGTGGCGATTACCTGAAGGGGTGACAAGCAAGCTGAAAACGTAATGAAACAAGCTTTGTAGCGCCTTGAGCTGCAAAAAGATATCAGTTTATTGACAGGCTTGTTGAGAATGAACTGTTGAACTCCATATTCTTGATAATGATAATCACCAGCTAGGGAAGGGAGGGCGAGGTATACCTCGCCCTCCCAGATTGACTTTTTT